>DNOU01000146.1:0-1589 GCA_003501835.1 Anaerolineaceae bacterium
TTTGCCGGACTGAATTACGCCAGACTGGCAGAGGTGGATGCGCAATGGCCGCCTGTTGGCGGCAAGGACATGTACTTTGCCGGCACCGGCAACAAGAACACCCAGGGGGTGGGCATTGTTCTGGAGCTCGACCGCGCAGCCACCTCCGTCAGTGAAAACGCTTTCCCATCCGCCATTCCGCTGGCAGCAGGAGAAATGCTGGCAGTGCCAGTGACATCACTTTACAACCATGGCTTGCAGATGAAGGCTTCGGACCTGCTCAAGAATCGCACCCCCGGGGCAGCATTTGTGCTCAACCCCGAGGATTCTTCCGCTTTGAACGTTCCCAGTGGAGGCAATCTCAGCCTGCAAATGGAAACACACACTTACACTGGCAAGGCAGAGATCAGTGAGCATGTTCCACAGGGTGTGGTGCTGGTGCGCCGCGAAATGGGTGTTCCGCTGGTGGATCCTTCAGCAGTGCGCCTGGCAGTGACAGAACGCGAATCAGATCTGGATAGGTGAGGGCCACTCTATGAATGCTTCGCTCATTTTGGAATGGGTAATCAAATCACTGGTCTTGATGCTGGGACTGACCGGAGGTTTCGCCTATGTCACCCTTTTTGAACGCAAAGTGCTGGCACGCATGCAGGTACGGGTGGGACCAAACCGGGCAGGTCCTGCCGGGTTACTGCAACCGATCGCTGATGCCATCAAGCTGATCTTCAAGGAAGGGTTCATCCCTGAGAAATCCTATAAGTTGATCTACGTTTTGGCACCAGTCATCACCGTCATCCCGGCGCTGATCATCACTGCGGTGGTCCCCTGGGGACCGCCCATCACCATCGGTGGTCGAACCTTTTCCCTCTCCATTGCCGATGTCAATACCGGCGTGCTCTACCTGCTGACCGTCACCTCGATTTCAGTTTACGGAATCACCCTGGCGGGGTGGTCTTCCAACAATAAATACTCCATGATGGGAGGGTTGCGTTCCACAGCCCAGATGGTCAGCTATGAACTGGCGTTGGGGTTGTCGTACCTGGGTCCGGTGCTTATCGCCGGATCGTTGAGCATGACCACCATTGTTAATAACCAGCAGCATCTCTGGTACATCGTCTATCAACCGCTGGGAGCAATCATCTACATGATCGCTGCCTTTGCCGAGGTGAACCGTGCACCTTTCGACATGCCGGAAGCGGAACAGGAATTGACCGCCGGCTATCTGACGGAATATAGCAGNNTTTTGGGGTCCCGGAGTGGAGACCTACCCCTGGCTGGGACCGATCTATCTTTTGATCAAGATTGCCATCCTGCTCTTCGTGTTCATCTGGGTGCGTGCCACATTGCCCCGAATCCGCTATGACCGCCTGATGGCATTTGGCTGGAAGATCCTTTTCCCCCTGGGCATTCTGAATGTGCTGGTCACTGCAGGTGTGATCTTGCTGGTTGGAGGATAACATGTTACGAGGATTCCTACAGACACTGAGAGGGTTATTCACCAAACCGGTGACCATTCAATACCCCGAGGTCAAACGACCGGTTTACGAGCGTTACCGCGGTCGGCACGAACTCAAGCGGTATGCCAACGGTCTTGAAAAGTGCATCGGATG
>DNOU01000146.1:1641-3655 GCA_003501835.1 Anaerolineaceae bacterium
GTGCTTGAAAAGAATTATGAGCTTTCTTACACCGATCGTCAGAGTGCAATTTTCACCAAAGCCATGCTGATCGAACCCGTTCCCCTTGGTGGGAAACCCACTCCTCAGAAGACTGAACCCGGCATGTTCACCCGCTCGGTGCCTGAAATGAAAGACCCGACGGATTAGGGAGGATGGACAATGACGATTGATTTGATCCTTTTTGCAGCCGTGGCTTTGACTGCCATCGGCGCAGCCATCGCGATGATCTTGAGCCGGAATGCCGTCTATTCAGCACTCTTCCTGATCCTCAACTTCATGGCGGTGGCGGTCTTTTACCTGGTACTGGGGGCGCCGTTTGTGGCTTTGGCGCAGATCACAGTCTACGCTGGCGCCATCATGGTGTTGTTCTTGTTCGTGATCATGTTGCTCGGTGTTGAGAAGCTGAAGGAGCAGGACCCGGTCAAATGGCAGCGGCCAGCCGCCATCCTCCTCAGCCTGGCATTTGCCGTCGAAGGTACGCTGGCAGTGTTCAAAAAACTGGATACAGGCGTTTACATGAATTCCTTGAGCGGCGCCCTCGCTGATCCAGCATCCATTGGAGAATTGCTTTTCAACAAGTATTCACTGCCATTTGAGATCACTTCTGTGATCCTCCTGGTGGCAGTGATCGGTGCAGTGGTGCTTTCGCGCGATGAAAAGAAGGAGGGTGCCAAATGAGCGGAGTACCCCTGGTCTATTATCTTGGTCTGGCGGTGATCTTATTCTGCCTGGGCGCAGCAGGCGTGCTGATACGCAAGAATGCCCTGGTGGTGTTTATGTCGCTGGAGCTGATGTTCAACTCGGCAAACCTGCTCTTCATCACTTTTGCCAATTACTACAAATCCCTCAATGGTCAGATCCTGGTGATCTTTGTCATGACCACGGCTGCGGCTGAAGTCGCCGTTGGCCTGGCGCTGATGGTGGCCATCTTCAAATCCAGGCATACCATCGATCTTGATCAGATGAACAGCCTGAAAGGCTGAGACGGAGCAAAGATGGATACGACTCAATTCTTCAATCTTGCTCCCTGGGGAGTGCTCATCCCGCTGATCGGACTTGTAATCAACCTGCTGGTCAACGGCAGATGGGGTGAAAAGTTTGCCGGAATCCTCGCCAGTCTGGCAACAGGGCTTTCGCTGGTGATCTCAATCCTACTCGCTGTCGCTCTGGGCAGCCATCCCCAGGCGGTGACCGTTTCGCTTGGCAACTGGATCACGATTGACAGTCTCAGCGTGGATTGGGGCTTCCGGGTGGATACCCTCTCGGTGGTGATGATGTTGGTGGTTTCCGGCGTCGGCACGCTCATCCACATCTATTCCATCGGTTACATGCACGATGACGTGCGCCACAACGGCGACCCCTCACGCTACAGCCGTTTCTTCGTCTTTATGAACCTTTTCATCGCCTCGATGATGCTGCTGGTCAGCGCTGACAATTTCCTGATGATGTTTGTGGGTTGGGAGGGCGTGGGTCTGTGTTCCTATCTGCTGATTGGTTTTTGGTTCGAAAAAGGGAAGGATGGCACGGGCAACGCTGAAGCCGGCAAGAAAGCCTTCATTACCAATCGCATCGGTGATTTTGGTCTGCTCGTGGCGATGTTCCTCATTTTCTGGCAGTTCGGCTCGCTGCAATTTGACCAGGTCTTTTCGCAGGCAGCAGCCGTGGCAGCCGCCCAACCGGGTGCCCTGCTGGCGATCACCCTGTTCATGCTGCTGGGTGTGACGGGCAAGTCGGCACAGATACCACTGTACGTCTGGCTTCCAGATGCCATGGCAGGTCCAACACCCGTCTCAGCCCTCATTCATGCAGCGACCATGGTTACTGCAGGGGTTTATCTTGTGGCGAGGAGCTCAGCATTGTATGCGCTGGTCCCCGCTGCACAGACCACTGTCACCTGGGTGGGGGCGGCAACGGCGATTTTCGCCGCCACCATTGCCCTGGGGCAGTATGACATTAAGAAGGTTCTGGCGTATTCCACCATCAGCCAGTTGGG
>DNOU01000066.1:0-1659 GCA_003501835.1 Anaerolineaceae bacterium
GCAAACCTCAGGTTGAGCGGCAGCACCTTGCCTGTTCCCTCGACAAACCGAAACAGGCAGGCGGTGAGTTCTGGACCTGCCTGGTTGGAAAGTCTTCGCCTGAGTGCTTCCACCGAAAGTTCGGCACTTCCAGCCAGAGAAGCAGCCGTCCAGGAAAGCGGAGCTGCTGGTGAAAGGATCACCAGGTCGTTGGCTTTGATCTCCACCTGTTGAAAGCGCGGCGTAAGGTTCTGGCTGATTCCCAGACCGCGGCTGGTGAGCTCCGTTTCCTGGCTGTCCAGGGTCTCTGTCCGTGTGATTACAAAACTACGCAGTGCGCCAACATTGGTGTAAAAGAGCATACCGTGATGCAGTACCCCCATGCTGAAGGAAGCGCTGATGTGGTTTCCCTCTGGTCCTCGGCCAAGATTGCGGATCATCAGTTCTGAATTCAGCTTATCGATCACCAGGCGCATCCCCGAGGTGACGGTGCCGGGAGTTTTGAAATACTGTGCCGCCGCCTGCTTCAGCACTTCTTCCTGGCGGGCATATTCGTCTGCCGGGAGATTGGGTGCATAAAGATAACCATAAAGCAGGTCTTTATCACGACCCCGGGCGGAATTCCGCGGCGGGGTCAGGACGATCAATCCCGGAAGTTCAGGCTTTTGCAACCCTTTGATCAGGTGAATGGCGGAATACAAAATGTCGAGCAAGGGATTTTCCTTTAAACCGAGGTCCAAGGTGATTATACAACGGATGCGTTCTGATCATGGATGCTTTCAGTAAGTTTCTCTTTCTGGCTTGACCCGAAGATCCAATACAAGAATCGGGCCATTTGGAATCTCGAAAATCCCCACATCCAGGGGTTTTTAATGCATAATACAAGCAGAACAGAAGCCTCTTTCTTTTAAGGTGATGAAAATGACCCTTCAGAATTCGAATTATTTTCTTGGAAGAATCTTTGACCCCAAGGCGGACGCATTGTCCAACGATCCGCTGCTGCTGGATCCTTCCAATCTCACAACCCATGCGGTGGTCACCGGTATGACCGGATCTGGCAAGACCGGTCTGTGTATCGGTATGCTTGAGGAAGCCGCCCTCCACGGCACCCCGGCCATCATCATCGATCCCAAGGGCGACCTGACCAACCTCCTCCTGCATTTCCCCTCACTTCTCCCTTCCGATTTTGAGCCATGGATTGATCCGGAACTTGCCAGGCAGCAGGGTGAGTCGGTACCCCAGCTGGCACAGGAGACCGCCGACAAATGGCGCAAAGGTCTCGCGGATTGGGGAATGGGACCGGAGCAGATTCAACTGCTCGCAGATTCTGCAGAGTTCCAGATCTACACCCCCGGCTCGACAGCAGGCACGCCGGTGAACATTGTTTCTTCCTTCGCGGCACCGGAACTCCCCTGGGAGGAAAACAGCGAGGTGCTGCGCGAGCGTATCAACAGCACGGTAACCGCACTTCTGGGTCTGATCGGTATGACAGACATCGATCCGCTGCGCTCCCGTGAGCACATTCTCCTCTCCAATCTTATTGAGACTGCCTGGATCAAAGGCCAGTCGCTATCGCTCACCGACCTGATCCTTCAGGTGCAGAACCCGCCCATGCCCAACCTGGGCGCTTTCCCCATGGACAGCTTCTATCCTGAAAAAGACCGCTTCAGCCTGGCACTG
>DNOU01000066.1:1750-6595 GCA_003501835.1 Anaerolineaceae bacterium
CTGCTTTTCGCCGCTGTGGAAACCTGGATGCGCAGTCAGCAGGGCACCAGCAATCTGCGGGCTCTGCTCTATTTCGATGAAATTTTGGGCTACCTCCCTCCTGTTGCCAACCCGCCAAGCAAGCCGATCATGATGCGCATGCTCAAACAGGCTCGAGCCTTCGGTCTTGGACTTCTGCTGGCTACCCAAAACCCTGTGGACGTGGATTACAAAGCCTTATCCAATGCCGGTACCTGGCTGATTGGCCGTCTGCAGACTGAGCAGGATAAAGCCAGACTGCTGGATGGCCTTTCCTATGCCGGGGGAAATGTGGACCTGCCCTCCATTGACAAAATGATTTCCGGATTGGGAAAAAGGGTTTTCCTCTACCATAGTATCTACAAATCCGCACCGGTGCTCTTCGGCACACGATGGACCATGAACTTCCTCGCTGGTCCCCTTACCCGAACTCAGATTCCAGCCCTTCTCAAGTTGACTGGCGCCTCAAATATCGCACCATCCTTCCCCGCCTCTACTGCAGCCCAGGCAGCAGCCACAGGTGCAACTCCCGCAGCAACTCCTGTTCCAGCAGTCCAGGCTGGCATCAGCGCCAGCCGGCCGGCAATACCCGGCACCATTACCGAGTATTTCATGTCCAACAATCTGGGAGTCAGTGAAGCAGCTGCCGCTGCCAATCTCCCGGGTACTGCCCAGGTTTCCAGCATGGTTTATCGTGCTGCCCTTCTCGCACAGGCAGAGGTACGGTATACATCGCGTCAGTACAATCTGGATTACAGCCGCAAGGTCTCCGCGATTGTGGAAGATCCGGGAGTGGGCCTTACCAGGTGGGAGAATTTCTCCGGACCCGCAATTTCATCTCAAAATTTGCAGGGTTCTCCCCAGCTCAATTCGCAATTCCATATCATTCCCGGTTTCCTGAGCCAGGAAAAGAAGGTCAACGAAATGCAGAAAGACTTTATCGAATGGCTCGTGCGCACCGGGACGATTAAGCTTAAATCTAACCCTGCACTCAAGGTTGTGGTGGGCCCCGAGGTTTCAGATGCCGACTTCCAACAGCAATGCGAGCGTGCGATCAAGGATCTAAAGCAGGCAGACCTCGACAAAGTGAATCAAAAGTACGAAACCAGGATCCAAACCCTGCAACGCAAGATTGACGCCCAGGAGCTGGACGTTAAGAATGCCGAAAGGCAGGTCAACAATCGCACCATGGAAACCGTCGCCACAGGGGGAGCCGCCATCCTGGGGTTGTTCACCGGCCGCAAGCGCAGCCTTTCATCCTCGGTGACGAAGGTGCGTATGGCGTCCGAAGCCAAGGATCGCCTGAAGGTTGAAGAACAGACCCTTCAGCAGCTTCAAGATCAACTGGCCGAGATGCAAAAAGACCTGGCTGCCGAACTGGATGCTGTCAACGCCAAATGGAGCTCCTCGTCAAACCAGGTGTCTGAAATTCCACTGGCTCCCACGAAAAGCAACATTTTCATGGATGTGTTTGGGGTGGTTTGGCTGCCTTATTACGCAGTGAGTTTCAGCGGTCAATCCATGGAGATCCCCGCTTTCAAACGCGCTTGAATCCAGGCAGAGAGTGTGGAGGACGGCTACACGTGTCCAGCACATCTGCATCAGGCTCTAATAATCAATTTCCCCCTGCCACTGGAAGTGGATCAGGGGGATGACCATTTTTTAATTCATCCAACTCAAGATAGCAGATATTTCCTTGGAGATAACTGCTTGATCTAGCTCATGTCCTGCCGCCCTGCCAGCGCGCGCAAAAGCGTGTTGGGGTCGGCGTATTCCAGGTCTCCTCCCATGGGCAGCCCGCGTGCCAGCCGGGTGACCTGCACCCCCAAAGGCAGTAATAGCTGCCGCAGATAGAGCGCCGTGGCATCCCCTTCCATGCTGGGGTTGGTCGCCAGGATGATTTCTTTAGCCTCGCCGCTTTTCACGCGTTCGATCAGCGGGCGGATCCGCAGATCATCCGGTCCGATCCCTTCGATCGGTGAAAGTACACCCTGCAGCACGTGATACCTGCCAAAGAATCCTGCTGTGCGTTCCATCGCCAGCACATCCATGGCATCCTCCACCACGCAGATCGTGCCGTCTGCCCGTTTGGAGTCAGCGCATACCTCGCACAGGTCCTGCCCGGCCAGAGTGATGTTGAAGCACATCTTGCATGTTCCAGTGCTGGTCTTTAATTCCGCCAGCGCACTGCTCAACTGCTGCACCAACTCATCGGGTGCTTTGAGCAGGTAAAACGCCAGCCGGGAGGCTGTTTTGGGTCCGATACCGGGCAACAATTCGAGAGCAGAGACCAGGTTTTGAAGCGGAAGAGGAATCAAAGGCATGTCAATCCCTGCGGGTTCTAGAATCCAAGTCCCGGGATGCCGCCAGCCAGCGGTCCCATCTTCTGTTCAGCCAGTTTGCGTGAATCATCCAATGCCAGGTTGACAGCGCTCAGGATCATGTCCTGCAGCATTTCTGCATCTGCATCCTTGAGCAGATCTGCATCGATTTCCACTGCCTTGCAGTGCTGATCGCCGGTCATGGTGACCTTCACTGCACCGCCACCCACGCTTGAAGTCACGGTTTCTTCTGCCAGCTGCGCCTGGGCAGCTTCCATCTGCTCCTGCAGCCGCTTGATCTGATTCATCATCCCGCCGCCTCCCATACCGCCGCCGACAGGCCGATTAAATCCTTTCGCCATATTTCCGTCTCCTTAATTGAGATCCAGCCCATCGTTATTCACGATGCACCAGTTTTCCACCCATGTTCAATGCGGCACCCACGATGCCGTCATTATCAATGTCCAGGTTCGCCGGGTCATTTTCGAGCTTCTTGCTTGCCACCACGCAGCGAATTTCCAGATCTGCTCCGGTGACCTGTTTGATCACCCTGCGGGTGATGGTCAGGTTCTCCTCGGTTTCCATCTTGGATTTCAACAGTTCACTGGCAAACCCGATGATCAATACGCCGTCCTTCACCTGGATCGAGCGTTGACTGTTCAGCAGCGCGCCGATCTGGCTGCGTGACTGCTTCTTCACCTCTGCCAGAATCGTGCTCCAATTTGACAGGATCATTTGGGCAGATCCGGTGGATGCAGCCTCTCTGGGTGGGTGAGAATCCATTTTTACCGGTGCTGCCTCCTTTTGGGGCTCAGGTTCTTCTGCAGGCACATGACGCAGGCTTTCCATGCGCTCAGCTGTCGAAGAGGGCGCTGAATTTTTGGCTGCAGGCTTCTTCTCTACCAACTGCGGGAGGTGTTCATCCATCTCGGGTTGGATGGACTGGGCGAAAGCCAGTTCAAGGGCAAGCCCGGGCTGCCAGCTCGTGCGTAGATCATTGATCGCGCCATTGAATAATGAAATCCAGCGAATCAGGTTCGTCTCGCTTTCAGCAGCCGCAAAATCTTTCATCTGTTCTTTCATGTCAGCGGTCGCATCCACCTGTTTTTCATTGCCCATTTTGATCAGCAGAAGATTGCGCAGGAATTCCACCGTCTGACGGGCAAATTGACGCGGATCACTGCCGTTGTCCAGTGCAATTTGGATGGTCTCCAACCCTGCACGTGTATCCTGACTCTGTATAGCCTTCACCAGCGAAATCACCAGCTGATTGGTGGCTGTACCCAGCACAGTCTGGGTCAGCTCGAGGGTAATCCTGGAACCTGTGGACGCAAGCTGATCCAGTAAAGAAATGGCATCACGCATGGCTCCGGTCGCCTGTCGGGCGATCAGGAGCAAGGCTTCTTCATCGTAATCGATCTTTTCAGCCTCTGCCAATCCTTTGAGGGTGTTAACGATTTCCCTTACCGGGATACGCCTGAACTCATGCCGCTGGCAGCGTGAAAGAACTGTCGCCGGGATCTTGTGCACTTCGGTGGTCGCCAGAATAAAGATGGCATGTGCCGGCGGCTCTTCGAGCGTCTTCAGGATCGCATTGAAGGCTGCAGTTGAAAGCATGTGCACTTCGTCAATGATGTAGACCTTGAATTTGCCCCTGGAAGGCGAGAAATTGATCTTGTCGCGCAGGTCGCGCACATCCTCCACACTGGTGTTGGATGCGGCGTCAATTTCGATCAGGTCCAGGAAACGTCCTTCGTTGACTGCCAGGCAGTTCTCGCACTCATCACATGGACGATTCGCCAGGTCAGGCGAAAGGCAATTGACCGCTTTTGCCAGCAGCCGGGCAGTGGTTGTTTTCCCGGTGCCGCGCGGACCGGAAAACAGGTAGGCATGACCCACCCGGTCTGCAGCAATGGCATTGCGCAGGGTGGTCACCACGTGATCCTGACCCACCACCTGGTCCCATTTTCTTGGACGCCACTTTCGATACAGTGCTTGACTCATCGATTGATCCTGTAATGCAGACAATGCATATCATTATTTCTCATGTCTGCTGAATTGTAACCGAAATTAATCACCCCTGCTTTCAGCAGCAACAGCGGTATTCAGCTGATCAAGGGATCAAATACTCCTGCCTGAGGGTGTCAGTGGGATCAAAAAGCAGCACTTTCGCCCCGCTGATCCACAACGGCTCGGTGGATCCCCAATACAAATCAAGCGAAGTGTTCACCCCCGAGCGGCTGAACACCTGGAAGGCGCCACCCTCGAACACGGTAAAGGAGGGGAAGACGAACGATTGACCGTTTTGAGATTTCAGTGACCAACCAGAAAGGTCAACTGCTGCCTTACCCGTGTTCTTCAAGGTCACAGCCTCAAAATTGAGATCCCCTCCACCGATCACATTCTGGATTTCGACCGATTGATCCGCATACTCCTTTCCAGAAGGAGTGGATAGGACAGCCGGCGGACCGCCGGTCAGAGGCGTGGCAGTTTGCAGCAAGAGAGG
>DNOU01000219.1:0-754 GCA_003501835.1 Anaerolineaceae bacterium
ACCCGCCACGTAGTCCCTTCCAGAGAACAGACAAACGCAAATCCAAGTTCACCAAACGATTGACTTGTTGCTGTTGGCGTAAAGGTGGCAGCTGGATCGGTCGGAGTAGTCGTCGCGGGTGTGGTAGTTAACGTAGCTGTGGTCGTAAAAATGGGAGTAACAGTCATTGTAGCTGTGGGGCTGAATGTGGCAGTGGGAGAAAATGTAGCCGTAGGGCTGAATGTGGCAGTGGGAGAAAATGTGGCTGTAGGAGAAAATGTGGCTGTAGGAGTGAATGTGGCAGTAGAAGTAAAGGTGGCTGTTGGGGTATGAGTAGCAATTGGAGTCAAGGTTGAGGAAGGTGTGGATGTTACCACTGGCGTGGATGTGCCACTACAATCGTAATTTCCTGCATATGTCCCAGGATTGTGCAGGGAAACGGTAGTGCCATTTACCACCACCGACGCTGAGGTGATGTTGAAGTATCCGCTGGGCTTGTAATCAAAATAATGCCATACATTCCCGCTTTGGGGTCCGGGTTGGATCGTTCCATAGGTATAAGTTAAGGTGCCAGGGGTAATTCCATCAGGCACATTCAGTAATACAAAGTGGATTTCCACCTGCCCATCCACGCATGCAATGTGCGACAGATTCAGCTGCAGATCTACTGCCGGAGCAGCGCTTGCCGGTTGTACCATAAATGTCAGGATCATGCCTACCACAAGAAATGCCACTCCAAGTGAATAAAAGATTCTTGCAAAACTTCTCCATGCAG
>DNOU01000219.1:833-1592 GCA_003501835.1 Anaerolineaceae bacterium
CCGACTCCCGAAGGAGTACCTGTAAATATGAGATCGCCTGGAGTAAGAGTCATGATTGAAGATACATAGGTGATGATCTGTGGAATATTGAATACCATTTCCCGCGTCGATGCCATTTGACGCAACTCTCCATTGACTTTGCAGGTGATGAGAGTGTCGGTTACATCCAGCTCGGATTCAATCCAGGGACCAATGGGACAGAATGTGTCAAAGCCCTTTGCCCGGGTCCATTGACCATCCCTTTTTTGAAGATCCCGAGCGGTTACATCATTGCCAATGGTATATCCAAAAATGTACTGCCACGCATCCTCCATGGCAATCCATCTTCCTGTTTTGCCGATGACCACCACCAGTTCTGCTTCGTGCTCCACCTGGTTGGATTGAGGCGGTAGGAAGATGGTCGCGCCATCTCCGATCACGCTGGATGAAGGTTTGAGAAAGATCAACGGCGAATCAGGAATTTCATCCCCCAATTCCCTGGCGTGTTCGGCGTAATTCTTGCCCATGCAAACAATTTTGGATGGTTCAACAGGCGGTAAAAGCTGAATGGAGCGCAAATCCAGGGTCGCTTCCAACCTCCGGTATTCGTCAAACAGATCACCTTCGATGAGACCAACCTTATCGCCCAAAATCCATCCGTAACGCGGGGGTATATTCTTGGCGTAAAACCGGACAAAACGCATGATACCTCCATTGGAACAATTCTTCAGATTTATCAGTTATAATATGCTCGTTTGGGCGAATAGCTCAGTTGGTTAG
>DNOU01000219.1:1684-4094 GCA_003501835.1 Anaerolineaceae bacterium
GCCGAGAGGTACCGAACTCGTAAAACCAGTACAAACCATAAGTGCCAACCGCACTTCCTATGCAGCTCTGCCCCTCGCCGCATAACGACGAGTAAGAGCTCAAATGGCGCCTCGTGCGCCACGTCTGCCTGCTCCGTTCTCCAACCGGTAGCAGAGCGGGCGTCACAAAGTTGGAGTGCCGCTTACCACTCCGTGGGGTATGCGAAAGAGGACTTTCGGGTCTGAGCGGATAGTTGTCTGATGCTTCTGTCATTCTCACATCTGACGGCGAGACATAAGATTGACTAAGCTTGTAGAAGTTCGAGGGTCTAATCGATCGGACGCGGGTTCAATTCCCGCCATCTCCACCTCAAACAAAAACCGCGCTTCGGCGCGGCTTTTTGTCATACTTTGCAGATCAATCCCTTGAGATAAAAACCTTCTGGAAAGTGGATCCCTACAGGGTGATCTGGAGCCTGCGAGAGCTGTCCCACGATGCGTGCATCGAGTTTGGCGTCCAAAGCAGCGCTCGCCACGATCTTCTGGAAAAGATCACGGGAAATGCCGCCGGAGCAGGAAAAGGTAAACAAAGTTCCACCCGGGTTCAGCAGTTTGAAAGCCAAAAGGTTGATATCCTTGTATCCCCGGGCTGCTTTTTCAGCCTGGGCAACGGTGGGGGCGAATTTTGGTGGATCAAGAATGATCACATCAAATTTCCGTGCCTGGTCTCGAAATGTTCGCAGCACCTTGAAAATATCTGCGTTCATTACCTCGGATCTGGATTGGTCCTGCCCGTTCAAAGCCACATTCTGCTTCAAACCCTCCAGTGCAGCACCAGATGAATCAATGGAAAGTACTTTTTGGGCACCTGAATCCAATGCATACACGCTGAAAGCACCTGTGTAGCAAAAGCAGTTCAGAACGCTCTTCTGGTGAACATAAGGCTGAATTGCCTTGCGATTGTCCCTTTGATCCAGAAAGAAACCTGTTTTCTGACCGCCGGCAATATCCACATTGAACCTCAAACCGTTTTCGAAAATCTCGATCGCACTTTCATTCCACTTCCCCCTGGCCAATCCGACGCGTTCGGGCAGACCTTCAAGCGTTCGAACATCAACATCTGAACGCTCGTAAATTCCCTGCGCTTTGGTCATCTGCATGAGCAGATCAAAGATCATCTCACGGTTGCGCTCCATGCCCGCAGTCAGGATCTGCACCACCAGCATTTGATCGTAACGGTCAACGATCAATCCAGGCAGACCATCTGATTCTCCGTGTACAATCCTCATGGCATTGGTAACACCGGAAGGAATGCACTCCTTACGCAAATCAATGGCAGCCTTGATTCTGCCCTGGAAGAATCGCTCATCCACCTCTTCATCTGCGTCAAAGGTTAACATCCTGGCGCGTATCTGCGATCCCGGGCTGTAGGAAGCCCGTCCCAATGCCTCTCCATTGGCTGCTTTGACGAGCAACGTTTCTCCAGGTTCCGGCTCGCCATTAATTTCATCAATGGCGGAGGCAAATATCCACGGGTGCCTGAACCGCACTGATCGGTCACGGCCATTACGTAAGGTAAGCGTTTTTTCCAATTCAGCCACGTCTTCCCATAACCAATGCCCGCAAACCTGCTTCATCCAGAACGGGTATACCCAGAGACCTGGCTTTATCCAATTTTGATCCCGGATTCTCTCCCAAAACCAGGTAACTTGTGGAACGGCTGACGCTATCAGTTGTTTTTCCGCCATTTTCTTCGATTAACTGCTTTGCCTGGTCTCGAGAGAGGTTGGGAAGGGTGCCAGTGATCACGAATGTCTTTCCGGCAAGGGGTAATCCCGACCGGTTCTTGAACTTCCCGGACGAGGTTGGCCAGACGCCCAACGCATGCAGTTCCTGCACTACATGCATATTCCTGGGATTGGCGAACCAGTCCACGATCGACTGGGCAATATTGGGTCCCACCCCCTCAATCTCGTAAAGCCGGTTCAACCCCGCCATGCTGAGCTCGTCAATATCGGTGAAGTGCTGCGCCAGATCCGCAGCCAGTACTTCTCCCACCCCGTGTATTCCCAGAGCTGTGATCAACCTCGCAAGCGGTTGATTTTTGGAAGCGGCGATCGCATCCAGTAAATTATCGGTTTTCCTGTCAGCAAAACCCTCCAGTTTCAGAAGATCTGCCCGGGTGAGTTTGTACAGATCGCTAACATCCTTGACCAGCCCTGCTTCAATCACCTGCTCAACGATTTTCTTTCCCATACCCACAATATCCATTGCCCCGCGGGAGACAAAATGTTCCACGTTCCGCACCAACTGTGCCGGGCAGGCTGAGTTGATACAAAACCAGGCGACCTCACCTTCCAGATGCTCCACAGGCTGACCACACGAGGGGCAGTTTGAGGGTGGTACATACGGCTTCTCGTTGCCCTTCCGC
>DNOU01000079.1:0-3996 GCA_003501835.1 Anaerolineaceae bacterium
CACACCCCTACCGCAACGAGGTGATCGGCAGCATCGAAGATCTGCATGCCATTCAACGCGACGACCTGTATGAGCATTACCGCCAGTATTACAATCCTGCCAATGCGGTGCTCGCCATCGCGGGCGATTTTGATACCCCATCCATGCTTGCCAGGGTGCAGGAGATTTATGGCAAGATCCCGGGTACACCCATCCCCCCGCTGGTCATTCCGCCTGATCCGCCTTTGTCTGCGGAAAAGAAAATCGAGGTGCGCGGTCCAGGCGAGACCACCTACCTTGTGCTTGCTTACCGCGCTCCGGCTGCATCCGAACCAGATTTCTTCGCGGTCTCGGTGCTGGACAGCCTGTTTACCGGACCTTCCAGCCTGAATATGTTTGGCGGNNTACCTTTATTCCATCAACATTACTGCCCGACCGGAGGTTGGACCAGAGACGATCGTGACCCGTGTGGATGACGAAATTGCCCGCCTGCAGGAAACAAAGGTCACTCAAGAGGAAATTGATCGCGCTGTGAAACAAGCCAGGGCACTTTTTGCCTACGGCAGTGAAAACATCACCAACCAGGGGTTCTGGCTGGGCTACACTGAAATGTTTGACTCATATCGCTGGTTCAGCGAATATGTTCAGCGGCTGCAATCCGTCACCCCTGACCAGGTACTCTTCGCAGCTCAAAAGTACCTTTCCCGCTCCAGACGGGTGGTTGGAACCTACATTCCGGAAGGATCACAATCATGAACCCACTGTTCGAGATAAACATCAATTCCCTGCCCGGCCCGCACGATATCCACCGGCAGGTGCTCAAAAATGGTATTACCATCCTTACCCGTGAGAATTTCCAAAGCCCTTCTGTGGTCATTTCTGGCTTTTTGAGTGCAGGCAGCCTGTTTGACCCACCTGAAAAGGTGGGCCTGGCATACTTCACCAGTATGGCACTCATGCGCGGCACAGCTTCCATGGATTTTCAAACCCTCTATGACCGTCTTGAATCCGCGGGAGCCAGCCTGGGTTTTGCTGCCAGCGTACACAACACCAATTTTGGCGGCAAAGCACTCGCAGAGGACCTTCCTCTGCTGATTTCAACCCTGGCAGAATGTCTCAAAAATCCCACCTTTCCTGAGATTTACCTCAACCGGTTGAAGGCGCAAATCCTCAGCGGGTTGACGGTTCGGGCACAGGATACCAATGAAATGGCTGCCCTCACCTTTGACCGCTTGCTCTTTGGCGATCACCCTTATGCACGCCCGGAGGACGGCTATATCGAGACCATTCAACGTATTCAACGCGATGACCTGGTGGAATTTCACAACACACACTATGGACCTGAAAACCTGATCATCGTGGTGGTGGGTGCGGTGAATGCATCGTCTGTATTTGACCTGGTGGAGAAGGAACTCGGTTCCTGGGAAAATCCGCAGGTGCTGGCTGCCCCCCGTCTGCCATCCATTATGCCTCCATCCACTACCATTCGCGAGCATGTGACCATTCCCGGCAAAAGTCAGACCAACCTGGTCATGGGCACGCTGGGACCCCGCCGCAATGCGCCGGAATACCTGACAGCCACCCTGGGAAACAATATTCTCGGTCAATTTGGCATGATGGGGCGCATTGGTGACTCGGTGCGTGAAAAAGCAGGCCTTGCATATGATGCTTACACCAGTTTGAACTCCTGGATCGAGAGCGGAAGCTGGGAAGTAGCCGCCGGGGTGAATCCCGAGAACCTAGAGAAAGCCATTCAGTTGATCGTACAGGAATTGAAACGCTTCACCAGCGAACCTGTCAGCCAGAATGAGCTGGAAGACAGCCAGGCGAATTTCATCGGGCGCCTGCCGCTCAGCCTGGAATCCAACTCGGGCGTTGCCAATTCCATCCTCAACCTCGAACGCTTTAACCTGGGGTTGGATTATCTGCAAACCTATCCTGAGAAGGTATCACAGATCACCCCTGAAGCCATCCTCGAAACCGCCCGCGCCTACATCGAACCAGAAAAACTGGTGATCGTCTCCGCTGGTATTGATCTGCAGAAGGGGAATTCATGACCTCCCGCCTGACCAGTGGGGTGGATTTAATCGAAATCAGCCGTTTTGCTGAGATCGACCCTGCCATTCGTGAGCGTTTCATCCAACGAGTGTTCACGGCTGGTGAAAAGGAGCAGTGCGCCGGGTTGAATGAACGCCTGGCAGGCAAATTCGCTGCCAAAGAAGCTGTAGCCAAAGCCCTTGGCAGCGGTATTGGACAGGTACACTGGCGGGAAATCATCATTTTGGATGACCCTTCGGGTCAACCAGTGGTTGAACTGGTGGGGAAGGCAGCCCAGGTGGCAGAAGCGCTACACCTGACCGATTGGTCTGTTTCCATCAGTCACACTCGTGAAGTGGCAGCCGCCATCGCAGTGGGAATGCGGGATCAATAAGCAGGATCAGATGGCTGGAAAGCTTCATCTCCTGGGGTTGAGCGATATCGAAATTGGATTCGTTTACAGTCCAATGGTGGTGGAGCGTTTTCAGAACATCGACCTGATTTTCAGCTGCGGAGATCTTCCCTATTACTACCTGGAATATGTTGTCAGCATGTTGAATGTGCCCATGTACTACGTACGCGGCAACCATGCCAGCAAAGTGGAATTCACTTCGGCCGGCGACCGAACGAACCCCTGGGGAGCAGTCAATTTGCACCGCCGTGTACTGGAAGATGACACTGGTCTGCTTCTGGCAGGGTTGGAGGGCAGCCTGCAGTACAATCGCGGTCCGTACCAATACAGCCAGAACGAATACTGGTACATGGTTTACCGCCTGGTACCGTCCCTGCTGCTGAACAAAATCCGTTTTGGGCGATATCTGGATGTCTTTATCACCCATGCCCCGGCCTGGCACATCCATGATCAATCGGATCGTCCGCATCAGGGGATTAAAGCGTTTCGCTGGCTGATCGATGTTTTTCAGCCTGCATATTTTCTGCACGGTCATATTCATGTATTACGCAATGACACCATCACCCGAACCCAGGTGGGAAACACCCAGATTCTCAACGTCTATGGGTTTCGAGAGTTCGAAATTGATACGCCTGCCAAACGTTCCTGGCAGAGATAGAGGTTCACATGCCCGCTCCTGATTCATTTCCCCCAGGTGAAAGTTTCACCAATCAATCCAAGGAAGACTTTTCCAAAGCATATTGGAAAGGCTTCTGGAATTCGATACTCAGCTGGCTGCGCCGGTCCAACAATGAATTGCTCCCCTTTGACGAGGTACGCAAACGCATTCCCATGCGCGGTCAACATTACCGCGGTCTGATGCAGATCGAAACTTCACGCATCATCGGGTCGGAAAGCCGTTTCAATGATTTCGATCGTGCTTTCCTGCCCCGCCAGACTCACACCCGGGAGCGCTGGGAGAGCATCGACCGGGCTTATTTCCAGGATGTGATCTTACCGCCGATCGATGTCTACAAGGTGGGCGATGTCTTTTTTGTCAAAGATGGAAACCACCGGGTGTCTGTTGCCCGCGAGCGCGGGCAGGTGTTCATGGATGCATACGTGGTGGAAATTGATATTCCCGGTAACCTGGATGAGCATACAGATATCCATCGTTTGATCAAGATGCAGGAATATGCTGAATTTCTGGAATCCACCCATCTGGATACGCTTTACCCCGGCGAGAATTTCGAATTTTCAGTTCCGGGTCAATATGAAAAAGTGCTCGAACATATCAACGTTCACCGTTACTTTATGGGCATGAAGAAAAACCGCCCGATTTCTGATCAGGAAGCAGTGGTCGGCTGGTACCGCGAAGTGTATCGCCCGCTTGTGAATATCATTCGCAAACGCAATATCCTGAAGGAATTCCCACACCGCACCGAGATGGACCTGTACCTTTGGATCATCGAACATCGTTTCTTCCTGACCCAGGAGCACAACCGCCCGGTGAGCCTGGATGCCGCTGCCACCAATTTTGCCAGTAGCTTTTCACAGCGCCCATTTCCCCGTTTCCGCAAAGCCTGGAA
>DNOU01000079.1:4064-4687 GCA_003501835.1 Anaerolineaceae bacterium
CGCTGCTGGATTGACAAAACATAAGTCGGGTTTTTGACCGTATTTCTTCTGGTAATAATCAATTGCCCGCTGGATTTTCGCAGGCAGGTCAAGCTTGGGATCATTATCAAACCACAACATTCCAGTGCTCATCTGCATCTCCATAACGTCCTCGAACTTTGGCAAATAGTCTTCTTGTTCACCCGTTAGATCTTATGTTCTAACAATATTATAGAACAATAGTTCTTTTTTGTCAAGCTCGAGTTCTGATTTGTTCTCATGCAAGGTTCGGACCAGCACGGGTTGGTGTAGCATTTTTTGCAGATTTAAGGTATCCTTAATTTCGCGTCAGCACCCAATATGATCTTCATTTCAAGTCTCCCAACTCTTTTGGAGGTATCCATGATTAAAGAAACCATCAAAGAAGCCGAGATCCGCATGAAAGGTGCCATTCAATCTTTGGAAGAAGATTTGGCAGGTATACGCACCGGTCGTGCCACACCTGCCCTGATCGAAAAACTTCCGGTTGAATACTACGGAACACACACTCCATTGATGCAGCTTGCCTCCATTTCGGTACCAGAGGCACGGGTTTTGCTCATCCGCCCCTTTGATCCAAGTTCACTGAAGACCATTGAAAAAGC
>DNOU01000079.1:4744-8468 GCA_003501835.1 Anaerolineaceae bacterium
ATCCGCCGCGACATCATCAAGGAATTGAAAGATTATGAGAAAGAGAAACTCATTTCGGAAGACGACCTTAAGGCCGCTGAAGAAGAGCTGCAAAAGCTCACTGAGCGGATGACCGATGAAGAAGTGGCGCGTATCGGAGAGAAGAAACAAAAGGAGATCATGGAAGTCTGACCCTTCCATTGAATATGTCTGAATCCCGGCTGAAGATCCCTGAACATGTCGCCATCATCATGGACGGCAATGGCCGTTGGGCGGAAGCCCGAGGCTTGAGCCGGTTTGAAGGTCACCAGGCAGGTACTGAAAACCTGCGCCGGGTGATTCGCGATTGCATCAGCTTTGGTATTCACTACCTGACGATCTACGCTTTTTCCACAGAGAACTGGGGGCGTCCAAAGGAAGAAGTGACGGGACTGATGACCCTTTTGGAATCAGTGATCGATAACGAACTCCCTGAACTGATGACAGAGGGGGTTCAAATCCGTCACATGGGGAACCTGGCGGCACTGTCTTCAGGTTTGCAGGAGAAGTTCAAGCATGCCATTGAGGTGACCACCCAGAATCGCAACCTGGTGCTCAACATTGCCTGGAACTACGGCGGGCGTAATGAGATTGTGCATGCCATTCAGCGCATCATCCGTCACAAAATTGCCCCTGAGGCAGTGACCGAAGAACTGGTCAGCGAGTATCTGTATTCCAGCGGGTTACCCGACCCTGATTTAATCATCCGCACCTCGGGCGAGTTTCGCATCAGCAATTTCCTGATCTGGCAGTCCGCCTATTCTGAATGGTATTTCACGCCAATCCAATGGCCTGATTTTAACCAGGAGGAATTAAGAAAAGCCATCGTCGCTTTCAGTCAGCGTGACCGGCGTTTTGGCAAGGTAACCTCAGAATCTGCAGACAGCGCCAATGAATAATTCATCCGACACCTCGCTGCGCAAGCGTCTTATCGTCATTGACATCTTCCTTCCCATCACCATCCTGATGGCGATGCTTGGAGGATGGCCTTTTTATGGTTTTGTCACCGCAATATTGCTCGTCGCCGGGTGGGAGCTCTGGCGGTTGTTCAAGGGCGGTGGTTACTCTCCATCCTTATTCATCATTCTCGTTTCCATTGTCGCATTGACCCTGACCAGGCAGCTCTGGGGGTTTGAAAACAGCCATCTGGTCGTTTCTGCCGTGATCCTGCTGGCAATGGCGGTTCACGTGGTGGAGCAGCAGCGCGGTGCCACCACATCGGCGGTTGACTTCATGCTCACGGTTGGGGCAAGCCTCTACCTGGGCTGGATCGGCGCATACAGCATTTCCCTCCGCACTCTGCCAGACGGTCTCTACTGGGTTTATCTCATCTTTCCCGCTGTTTCCCTGGCTGATACGGGAGGCTATATCTTTGGACGACTTTTTGCCAGGCACAAGATCGCAGACCGCGTGAGCCCCAAGAAGACCTGGGAAGGTTACCTTGGCGGTATTGTCATGGGGGTGCTGGGTACATGGGGTCTGGCAGCGCTCTTTCACTTTGTGGCACCTGCGGTCACTTCCGCTGACGGACTCTGGATTGGGCTCGTGATCTCCATGCTCGCACCACTGGGTGACTTTGGCGAAAGCATGATCAAGCGGCAATTCAATATCAAAGATTCCAGCCATCTTTTACCCGGCCACGGCGGCATTTTCGATCGCATCGATTCATCACTCTGGGCAGCGGTTATCGGATTTGCCCTTATTCTTCTTTTGAAATAGAAACCCTAACTTTCTCAACCTGGAGGAATCATGATAGTAGACACCAGACCACCGACAAGAAATCTGGCGCTTGATCTTGTCCGCGTCACCGAGTCTGCGGCACTGGCTGCAGGCAGATTTGTGGGCAGGGGGGACAAAGTTGGAGCAGACAAGGCAGCGGTGGATGCCATGCGCCTGATGCTCAATACCGTACCCATGAAAGGTGTGGTCGTGATCGGTGAGGGTGAAAAAGATGAAGCCCCCATGCTCTTCAATGGAGAAATGTGCGGTACTGGGGTCATCCCCGAGGTGGATATTGCGGTGGACCCCATTGACGGCACCCGTCCCCTGGCGCACGGGTCTCCAAATGCAATATCCACGGTCGCGCTGGCACCTCGGGGATCCATGTTCAACCCGGGTCCCTTCCTGTATATGAATAAGATCGCTGTAGGCAGGGTGGCAAAAGATGTGATTGATATCGATGCGCCGATTGCTGATAATTTACAGCGCATTGCAAAAGCCAAAGGCGAGGACGTGAATGATCTTACAGCGGTCATCCTCGACCGACCGCGTCATGAAGCGCTCATTACTGAGGTGCGCAAGGCAGGTGCTCGGATACGCCTTATTCAGGATGGCGATGTGGCAGGTGCCTTGATGACCGGTTTACCCGAAACCGGCATCGATGTGCTGCTGGGTATCGGAGGTTCACCAGAGGCGGTGCTCGCGGCTGCAGGGCTGCGCTGCCTCGATGGCAACATCCTGTGCAAACTGGTCGCCCGGAAACCCGAGGATTATCAGAAGGGTATCGAACTGGGATACAAACCCGATCAGGTGCTGACCATGAACGACCTGGTCTCGTCAGAGGATGTCTTCTTCGCCGCCACGGGTATTACCACTGGCGATTTACTTGAAGGGGTTCAGTACTTTGCCGATTATGCCCATACTGACAGCTTGGTGATGCGCGGTCTCACCGGCACAATTCGACGGATTGCCGCCACCCATCGAATCAACAAATTATCTGAGATGAGCGCCATCCCCTACTAAATAAAAACGGCGCTGGAAATCAGCGCCGCTTTTGATGTGTACTTCGGTGATTATTTGATCGCGTAGGTCAGGTTGGCATTCGCCGTGATCATCAACTGACCTGCGGAGACCGGTACAGAACTGGCTGCGGTACTGGCACCGCCGCCTTTGCCCTCGAAGATGGGGATGATTCCACCGCTGGTGGAGACATTGATGTTCTGCAGATCACCCAACTCCACACCGGCGGCAGCGGCTATGCTTTCAGCTTCAGCACGGGCCTGGGCAATAGCCTTGTCGCGGGCTTCAGCCAGAGCCTGATCCTTGTTGGAAACATCGAACGAAATACCGTTGATGGTGTTGGCGCCGGAGCGTACCACTGCATCGAGCATGTTCCCCAGCTTTGAAAGATCGCGTACCGTGATGTAAATGGTGTTCTCCACCACATAGTACTTGCGGCTAATCACACCGTCAGGTCCGTAGTCATTCATGGGGTAAACATTAAAATTGGTGGTTTGAACATCCTTGATATCCACACCCAATGCCTTGACTGCATCAGCAACCTTGCCGGCTTGAACATTGTTGGTGTTCAACGCCGTGGAAACATCATCAGCCTCTGAGCGTACACCCACATACACATAAGCCAGATCAGGCACCAGGTATACTTCACCAGTACCATAAGCATTGATGGTGCGCACCTGCGGTTGGGCTACAGGATTGATGGTGCAGGCTGCCAGGGTGGCCATGATCATGATGCTTGCAAGAATAAATCCAATGGTTCGTTTCATTCTTTACTCCTCTGTTTGTTGATGAACTTCAGACGCTGAAGGATCCTGTTTTGTTCCACTTCATATGATTGTTCCAGTGAAAAAACTGCATCCTTTCTCTGTCTGAAAGAATGCAGTTCACGTGTCCATCTCAAAGGATCAGGGGAGTTTGACAATCTTGAGGGAACCAATCGCCAGGTTCAGGTCAAGATTGATCTGAT
>DNOU01000020.1 GCA_003501835.1 Anaerolineaceae bacterium
TGTCCCAGCCAAATGCCAAACATTGTGCCTGCAATCATGGAAGCAACAACCGTCATTGATGGGAGCAAAGCTGAACCAGAGAGGGAGAATGGCGTGGTCAAGATGGATCCATTCGCCAATTGCGAAAAGATATTGATTTGACCAATCGCAGAAAGTAACGCCATAGGGACTGTCAAGATGACCGTCCAGCGTTCCATCCACTTCTGACCTTCTCGCGGGTTATCTTTGATCTTGCGTTCAAGCGCTGGGATAATCGGCACCAACAGCTGCAGAATAATCTGCGCAGTAATGTAAGGGTAGACACCCATCGCCAGAATGGAGAAGTTGGAAATCGTGCCGCCCGACAGCAAGTCCAGCAAGCCGAACAAGGTCGCGCCTGCACCACCAGAGGTCGCAATGGTAGCCAAGACTGCCCGGTCAATGCCCGGGACAGGAATATTGGCTGCCAGCCGATACAAGATCAGCAACAGCAGGGTGATGAGTAATTTCTTACGTATGTCTTGTGATGTCCACAGGTAGCGCCAAGCTGACCGCTTCATCGAGGGTCTCCTTTAGTAATCTACCAGTTAAGCCAACAGCTCAACAGTACCGCCAGCGGCTTCAATCTTCGCGCGGGCGCCTTTTGTGATGCGCTGCACCTTGAGGTGAAGTGCAACTGTGACTTCGCCACGACCAAGGATGGCAACCGGATCGCTGTTTTTATGCAGCATGCCAGCAGCCAGCAGGGTGGCGTGGGTGACTTCTGTGCCAGCCTTGAGACCAGTCAGCTGGTCCAGGTTGATTTCGTTGTAGGTCACCTGATGCGGCGGGGTGAAACCCTCGCCACGGATGAAAGGCAAGCGGCGATAGAACGGCAGGTTACCGCCCTGGCGATATAGGTTTCCGCCGGTGCCGGTGCGCGAGTTCTGTCCTTTGGTACCACGACCGGCAGTTTTACCCTGACCAGCCGAGATACCTTGACCTTTACGCTTGCGCTCTTTCTTTGCGCCTTCTTTAGGCATGAGGTCGTGTAATTTCATTTTTCTACCTGTTCTTCTACAACCACCAGGTGGTTGACTTTAAGCANNAACCCGAGGGCTCGCAGGGTGGCTTTGTGCCTGACAGAATAGCCAATGCCGCTTTTCATCAAAGTGACTTTGAGCATCTTTACAGTTTCAGTCTTCTTCTTAGCCATTCTTACGGCGCTCCCAGAAGGGCATTAATTCACGGGCAGGTTTGCCTCGTTTTTCTGCTTCTTCTTCAGGTGATTTCAGCATACCTAATGCCAGGAAAGTAGCCTTGGCTACATTCAGAACATTGGCGCTGCCCATTGATTTGGTCAGGATGTCATGGATGCCAGCAGCCTCAAGGACGGCTCGGACAGCACCTGCAGCGATAACGCCGGTACCAGCCGAAGCAGGTTTGATGAGGACGACAGCGCCACCCACTTTAGCAGTCGCCTCATGTGGAATGGTTGTTCCAGAGAGGTGATACTGGCGCATATTTTTGTGCGCACGCTCAGTGGCTTTACGCATGGCATCCGGTACAGCATTAGCTTTACCCACACCAATGCCAACCTTGCCTTTATTGTCTCCGGCCACAAGGGTGACGCGGAACTGGAACCGGCGACCGCCCTTAACTACTTTTGCCACGCGGGCAATTTCGATGACGCGTTCGTCGTATGCTTGTTCCAGCGGTTGTAGTTCAGTCATGTCCATGTTAGAGACCTATTTCCTTAGAATTCCAACCCGGCTTCACGGGCGGCATCAGCCAGGGCTTTGACACGGCCGATATAACGAAAACCACCGCGGTCAAAGACGACAACTTTATATCCCTTGGCTATGGCGCGCTCAGCAACTGCTGAACCAACCACCTTAGCCTGCTCCGCCTTCTTCAAACCCTTGACCTTACCTTGCAGTTCGTGGTCAATAGATGAGGCGCTTGCCAGGGTGACGCCGTTCTCATCATCGATGAGTTGGACATAGATTTCTTCCAAACTGCGGAAGACAGCCAGACGCGGGCGTGCAGGGGTGCCTTGCACCGTCTTGCGGACGCGGCGATGGCGTCGGATTCTTGCTTCTGATCGTGTTAACTTTGCCATATCCGGTCTCCTTACTTCTTCGCGCCCTTGCCCTTACCGGCTTTACCAGCCTTGCGGCGAATGCGTTCACCAAGATAGTGAATGCCTTTGCCCAGGTATGGTTCCGGCGGGCGCAGTTTGCGAATATCCGCAGCAATTTGACCTAAAACTTCGCGGTCGTAACCCATCACACGGATCTGGCGAGTTTTAGTATCGGTTTCAAAGGAAACCCCAGCAGCGGGTTCAATTCGGACGGGGTGTGAAAAGCCAAGGTTTAAGACCAGGGTTTCTCCGTCCATTTCGGCGCGGTATCCCACGCCATCAATTTCCAAAGTAATGGTAAAGCCAGTGGAAACACCGGTTACCATGTTCTGGATAAGTGCACGGGTGGTGCCATGTAATGCGCGAGCGGTCGGTTCATCATTTTCGCGGGTGACGATGATTTGCCTGGCATCCTTGTCGTGCGCCACGTGGATACGTGGTGAGAATGCGCGGTGCATCTCTCCTTTGGGACCTTTAATGGTCACATCGGAACCCAGAACCGTAACCTGCACTGTTTCTGGCACTACCACCGGTAGACGTCCTATACGAGACACGATTAGACTCCTTCTCTCCGGGTTACCAGATTTTGCACAGGAGCTCGCCGCCAACACCTAACTGACGGGCGCGCTTTCCGGTCATGACGCCCTTGGGCGTGGACACGATGGCGATACCCATCCCGGAGAGTACCCAGGGAATATCGGTCATGTGCGTGTACACCCGGCGTCCGGGGCGGCTAATGCGCTCTAAACCGGTGATGACTGGGCTTCGCTGCCGACGTTCGCCAACATACTTCATGCGAACACGCAACGTACGAGTGACAGAACCTTCGGTTTCTACCACTTCATAGCCCTCTATAAAGCCTTCTTCTTTCAAGATGCGGGCGATTTCCACCTTAATCTTGGAAGTAGGCATCGCGACAATCGGCTGACCAACCTGCATGCCATTCCGGATTCGCGTCAACATATCTGCAATCGGATCATTAACCATGCTCACTAACCTCCGGTTCCGTGGCTACCAGGATGCTTTCTGCACACCGGGAATCTGACCATCTAATGCCAGCTCACGGAAGCAGATGCGGCAGAGGCCAAACCGGCGCATATACCCGCGCGGGCGACCGCAGCGACGGCAACGATTACGCACTTGAATAGCGCTACGACGCCGTGTTTCACGATAACTCATGCATTTCTTTGCCATGCTAGTCCTTCCTGAAAGGCATTCCAAGCAGCTGCAGCATCATCCTAGATTCATCATCTGACTGCGCTGTGGTGACAATCGTGATTTCCATCCCGCGGACCTTGTCGACTTTGTCGTATTCGATCTCGGGGAAGATGACCTGTTCGCGTAGACCCAGGGTGTAATTACCACGACCATCAAAGGCTTCGGTAGGTACGCCACGGAAATCTCGCACGCGAGGCAGAACAATATTCATCAACCGGTCGAGGAATGCCCACATTTTGTCGCCCCGCAGGGTAACAACTGCGCCAATCGCACGACCTTCACGCAACTTGAAGTTGGCAATATTGGTGCGGGCTTTGGTGACCACTGGTTTCTGCCCGGTGATGGCAGTCAGGTCAGCCACAGCCGCATCCAACGCCTTGGGGTTGTCAAGAGCTTCGCCCAAGCCAATGTTGATGACAACCTTCTGGATTCGCGGGATTTGCATCACGTTATCCAGATTGAGCGCTTTACGCAGGGCGGGCGCCACTTCGGTTTGGTACATTTCCTTCAGTTTATTCATATCTTTGCTCCCGCCGCTTATTCGTCAATGAAGGCTTCGCACTGTTTACAGACGCGCTGAACCTTCTCGCCTTCGCGGACAATACCCACCCGGGTGGGTTTGTTACACTTTTTGCAGACAAGCATCACATTTGAGATGTGAATAGGTCCTTCAAAGAGAACCTTGCCGGGCGAAATGGTACGACCCTGAGCCTGTACCTGTTTTTGGTGCTTGGTGCGCATATTGATACCCTGCACGACCACGGTCTGGTTAACAGGATTGACCTTGATGACCTCACCACGCTTTCCGCGGTCTTGCTCTCGGCCAGTTGTGACTTCAACCAGATCACCTTTGCGAATCTTCGCTTTCATTCCTTCGCTCCTATCCATCGCCCTAGATGACTTCCGGGGCTAATGAGACAATCTTCATAAAGCCCTTTTCACGCAGCTCACGCGCCACTGGTCCAAAAATGCGGGAACCCTTCGGGTTCTGCCCATCGGTATCCAGGATGACGGCGGCATTGTCGTCAAAGCGGATTGTGGAGCCATCTTCGCGTCGCCATTCCTTTGAACAGCGGACAATAACAGCCTTAACAATCTCACTCTTCTTTACTGAGCCTTGCGGGGCAGCCGATTTGACGGTCGCCACCACAACGTCGCCCACACGTCCATATCGGCGTTTGGAACCACCCAGGACATGGATGACCAGCAACTCTTTAGCGCCAGTATTATCAGCAACATTGATGCGAGATTCTTGTTGGATCATGGCTGGTCTCCAACAATTTCTTCGCCTGCACCCACTTCACGGCTGAGGATAGCTTCCACAATCCAACGCTTGTCGCGCGAGAGTGGTCGGGTTTCAACAATCTGCACCTGGTCGCCAATTTCGCAACCCATTACATCGTGCGCTTTTACCTTGCGGGAAGAGTGCACAACTTTTTGGTACAGAGGGTGCCGATATGTTCGGGTGATTTCAACCACAACAGTTTTTTCCATGCGGTTGCTGGTAACTACCCCAATCAAACGTCGTCGTTCGTTCATTTCGCACCTTCCGGCTTTTCCGCCAATTCATGCTCGCGCAAGATGGTTTCATAACGCGCAATCAGACGGCGGGTTTGGAGCAGGCGGCTGTGGTCGGTCAATTGACCAGTGACCATCTGAAACCGCAAGTTCATATATTCTTCACGGGCATCCGCAATCTTGTTTATTAATTCTTGGACAGAAAGAAGCCTAATTTCAGCGGTTTTCATGCCAGTTCTCCTTCATGACGGGCAACAACCTTCGTCTTGATGGGGAACTTGTAGCCAGCCTGCTTGAGGGCTTCACGGGCTTCTTCATTCTCCAAACCGCTCACTTCAAACATGATGCGACCGGGTTTGACGACGGCGACCCAGTATTCCACAGGTCCTTTACCTTTACCCATACGGGTTTCAGGTGGTCGGTGGGTGTAGCTTTTGTCCGGGAAGATGCGGATCCAGACCTTACCATGGCGCTTCATCGCGCGGACGATGGTGCGGCGGGCAGCCTCAATCTGGCGGGCGGTAATCCACCCTGGTTCCAGAGCCTGCAACCCATATTCACCGAAGTTTAAGTCGGCGCCGCGCAGGGCTTTACCCGTCATGCGACCGCGGTGTTGCTTACGCCACTTCACACGTTTTGGCATCAACATAGCGTCTACCTCATTCCTTCAGCTGTATTCGAACAGCCGTAATTACTCACTGATGTACACGCCCTCGGTGGCTTCAACTTTCTCTTCCACACCCGGCAGCACTTCGCCTTTATAAATCCACACTTTGACGCCAATGCGTCCATAAGTAGTGAGCGCTTCATAGCGCGCAAAATCAATGTTGGCACGCAGGGTTTGCAGAGGCACCCGTCCATCACGCAACCAGACAGTGCGAGCCATCTCAGCGCCGCTCAATCGACCAGCAACTTCAACTTTGATACCCTGAGCGCCCTGGCGCATGGCTTGTTGCAGCGCACGCTTCATTGCACGGCGGTAGCTAACACGGCGTTCAATTTGCCCAGCAATGTTCATGGCAACCAAAAGTGCATCACAATCCGGCGCTTTGATTTCCTTGATTTCCAGGTCAATGTTCTTGCCGGTTAACGCGGTCAGGTCCTGGCGAATTTTCTTGACAGTATCACCCTTGCGACCAATCAAGATGCCTGGTTTTGCCGTATGAACCACGATTTTGACTTTGCCGGGAAAACGTTCTACTTCAATGTGTGAAACACCGGCTTTGTCAGCTTCTTTGCGGATAAGTTTGCGGATCTGAAGATCCTGATGCAACTGATCCTGATATTCCATGCCTTCGGCGAACCAGCGACCTTCCCAAGGCTGATGCACGCCGAGACGAAAACCAATCGGATGAACTTTTCGACCCATATTGTCTCCGTTCCTTCTCGGTTACTCTTTTTCCCGCAGCACAATTGTTATGTGCGAGGCACGGCGCAGCAAAGGTTTGAAGCGCCCACGTGCACCATAACGGCGCCATTTGCGGGTCTGTGCTTCATCAGCCGTGATTTTGTAGACCACCAGGGTGTCGCGGCTGAGACCAAAGTTTTCCTCAGCGTTGGCGATGGCGGATGCCAGCAGCTTGCCCACGTGCCGGGCAGCGACCTTGGGGGTGAACTTAAGCAAGGTCAGCGCTTCCACAGCAGGTTTACCGCGAACCAAATCAACCACCAGTCGGGCTTTTTGCGCTGAAACTCCGCAATTTTTTAAAGTTGCACGAATATCCGTTGCCATGGTTTACTTTCCCTTCACTGTCGAGGATTTCTCGGATGCAGCGTGACCACGGAAGTGACGGGTGGGTGCAAATTCGCCCAAACGGTGTCCAATCATGTTCTCAGTGATGTAAATGGGAACATGGCGGCGTCCATCATGGATGGCGATGGTGTGTCCGACCATCTGGGGATAGATGGTGGAATCGCGGCTCCAAGTGCGGATGACTTTCTTCTCAGCCTTGACATTCAAGACTTCGATTTTTTTCATCAACTTCGGGTCAAT
>DNOU01000007.1:0-3814 GCA_003501835.1 Anaerolineaceae bacterium
GAAATCTCCCCCAGGGTCAAAACTTCGACCAGAACAACCCGGGAACCAACCCAGACTTCACCGGGCCACGGCAATTCAACGCCAATTCGGGGTTGAACGCGGTATTACGCATTCTCAACAACGTTCTGCACTGGACCGTGACCGCCCTGGGCCTCCTGGCAATCGTTGGGTTGTGGCTGAAGAAACGGTGGGGTATCCTGCTGGCGGTCTTCCTTGCGGTTGTGGCTTTTGCCTTCACCGTGACCTCAATGTTCCGCCCGATGTTCAATGCATTCACCATCGCCACCAATGTTTCGACCCTGCTCCTCTCAGTGGGAGTGGTCGTGATGAGCCTCCTGCCTCAAACGCGCAAAGCAACGGTGGCTGTATAATCATCTCAGGGCACACATTCATTCGAATGACCGCCCATGAATAACCTTTGGATGAACCAGGTTTATTAATGGCCAAAAAGATCTTGATCATTGATGATGAACAGAAAATCGTGGAAATCTGCGGGGACTACTTGAAGGCGGCTTTCTTCGATGTCATCTCTGCAAATGAAGGCAGAACCGGGATCACCCTTTTTCACCGCGAGCACCCCGATCTGATCGTGCTGGATTTGATGATGCCCGGGATGGACGGTCTGGATGTGTGCCGCGAAATCAGGCGCGAAAGCAATGTGCCCATCATCATGCTGACTGCCCGCGTTGAAGAAACAGACAAGTTGATCGGACTGGAGCTGGGAGCGGATGACTACATCACCAAGCCTTTCAGCCCCCGAGAGCTGGTGGGAAGGGTGCGGGCAGTGCTGCGGCGTGCCAACGGCGGAACACCTGTGGAGGTAATGCGCATTGGCGACCTCACCCTTGACCGCAACCGCTATGTAGTCGTGACCCCCGAAGGCGAGAAAATGCTCACTCCGACTGAATTCGAGCTTCTGGCTACGCTTGTCAATCAACCCGGCCGCATTTTTACCCGCTCACAATTGTTGATCGCGGTTCGCGGAGTGGCTTTCGAGAGTTATGAACGGGCAATCGACTCTCACATCCGAAATCTGCGCAAGAAAATAGAACCTGCCGAAGGTGATCCCAAATATATCATCACCGTTCACGGCGTGGGTTACAAGTTCATCGAAGAATGAAGATGGCAAAAACGAGCCAGACCTCTTCTGTAAAGCAAATCCGCGGCAGACTCATTCGCACCCTGCTGAAGGCTTTTGCCATCGTGGTCAGTCTTTTGATCGTGTCCATGATCGGCGTCACCATTTTGACCATTCTCCAGAATGCCGGGCAAAATCCCTTCTTCAGAGCACCGAATGCGTCGCTCCTGGAAGCTTTTTACATCGGAAAAGGCAACTGGAACGGCATCAATTCCCTGTTGAATCAATCTGATATGCCAGGCGGACCTTTCAACGGGCTGGATTGGCACGGATCCGTGCTGGCGGATCCAAACGGGATGGTCATCGTGGATCATGGCAGCCAGACCAGTTCCATGATTGGGAAGCTGTACCAGCCGCAGCCAGATCAAAATATCGTCCGATTGACTGTGAATGGAGAAATTGTCGGTTACCTTATCCAGGATCGGATGGATCGTTTTCATCCCCTCCGTTACACATTCTCGGTGATCAATCCCATCATTTTGATCTCCTTTTCGCTCGGCATCCTGACACTCGTATTTGCCATCTTGCTCACCCAAAGGGTGGTCAACCCCCTGGCTGAGGTCATCGATGCTGCCGACCGGGTGGGCAAAGGAGATTTCAGCGCCCGGGTACCGCCCGGGAAAAGCAATGATGACCTTTCGGCACTCAGCAACCAATTCAACTTGATGGCAGCTGAACTTGAAAGGAACGACAGCGAGCGCAAAGCAATGACTGCAGACATCGCCCATGAATTACGCACCCCTTTGACAGTGCTGCGCGGAAAGCTTGAGGGTATCGTGGATGGAGTTTACCCGGCCAATGAAGCCAACATCACGACCGCGCTTGAGGAGACCTACCTGCTTGAAAGGCTGGTGGAGGATCTGCGCCTGATAACACTCGCAGAAAATCATCAGCTGCATTACGAATCAAAATCAGTGGACCTTAAGCCGCTCACCCAAAAAGTGATCGACATCTTTCAACCCCAGGCGCAGGAACAAAAGGTGGAGATCCGGTTCTCTGCATCTGAAAATGTACCCGCCATCCTGGCAGATCCGCAGCGCGTGGAACAGGTGATCAGCAATATCCTCGCCAATTCACTACGCTATATACAGGGCCAGGGAAAGGTTGAACTCGACCTTTCTGCCAGCAGCAAAGATGTGATCCTGAGTATCTCAGACAACGGACCGGGCGTTCCTGAGGATCAGCTGCCGTACATTTTCACTCGTTTCTGGCGCAGCGAAAAATCAAGGGCACGCGCCACGGGCGGCGCCGGTCTGGGTTTGACCATCGCCAAACAATTGGTTGAAGCCCAGGGTGGTAGGATCGAAGCAACCTCGCCCAGTGAGGGAGGTCTGAAGATCACACTCACTTTTCCCAGGGAAACACCCGCATAATTCAAAACTGGAGTCCAACACCAGACTCCAGTTTTCTTCTTCCTTATCCAGCGCCGCAAAATCAGGCGGCGTTTGCGTGTGCTTTCGCTTCTGTCCCTGCTTCTCCCTCTGGTTTTGGCATTGCCTCGACTTTCACATCCTTCATGCGGCTCACCAGGAAGAGGCAAACGATGAGCATGGCTGCTCCCAAGAGTAATGCGGTGGTGAATGAGCCATCTGGATTACGGAAAGCCTCCATGATGTAGACAAACACCACCGAAGCCTGACCAAAGAGCTGGATCAAACCGTTGAGTGTACCCTCAGGTGTTGGAAAGGTGACCTCGGCTGAGTACTGCATGCCAATGGGATTGGCGCTGACCAGAAAGAACCCCAGGAAGAAACCTGAAACCAGCAGGACAAAAAACGAATGGGCAAAAGCGATGCCCACCAGGCCTGGAATAGCCAGTCCGATGCCAATGTAAAGGAAGAGCTGCCGTTTTCCCGTCTTATCGGAAAGCGCCGGCAGCGCCACTGCCCCCAGAACACCTCCCAGCAGCAGCACAGCCCCCAGGGTTCCAGCGTCTGTGGGGGTAAAGCCGCGGGGACGTACAATGCCTTCAATCCAGGTGGAAATACCGTTGAACAATCCCAGACCGATGAAGGTGATCAGCAGCCAGTACCAGAATTGTTTGATCTTGAGTGCCTGCTTCAAGCCGTCGAACATCAAGGCGCGTTCTTCCTGCCCGGGTGGGGAGGCAGGCGTGGGTGGATTCTCGCGGGCAAATACCAGGAAGAGAAGGGCGGAAAAGGCTGCCACCCCTCCATACACCAGTTGAATACGGGGGATGCTGAATGTTTCGATCAGCATGGGGGTAAGGACCATGCCCAACGCTATGCCCACCAGGTTTGCCAGGGTCACCAATCCAACGGCTGTGGCACGCTCATTCGGTGCAAACCAGTTGGCGGGGACCTTCATCCAGGTATTCAAAAGGAAGGGTTGGGCAGCAGCGATCCCGATGGTGCAAAGGAGCACCTGATTGTAATTCTGCCCCACCAGACCGCGGGCGATACCGAAGATGGACATGAGCACCACGCCGATACCGACAGCAATCTTGAACCCATAGGTATCAATCAACCACGAGACCGGAATGGAAAGAGGGAGAAAGGCAAGCATGAAGACCATCGAAAGCATGCCAATCTTCAGATCGGTCACGCCGTAGTAACTGGCTGCCGGTCCGGTGATCGGAGCGTAGGTGATCCATAATCCCTGGATCGTAAGGTTCACGAACATAAACACTGCCAGAACCACCCACCGGTACCCGTA
>DNOU01000007.1:3866-5941 GCA_003501835.1 Anaerolineaceae bacterium
GGTCGACGGGGCGTGATATGATCGGTTCATCCTGCAATCAGAGGTCACCATGATCTATTTATTATTGGTATCCATCGCCTGGGCTTTTTCATTTGGTCTCATCAAGGGGAACCTGGCGGGGGTGGATTCTAATTTCGTGTCCTTTGCCCGCATGGCATTCTCCCTGCTTGTTTTTCTGCCTTTCCTCAAATACAAAAAACTTAATCGCAGAAAGTTCCTGTTATTGGCGCTGGACGGATTTCTACAATTTGGCATCATGTACATTGCATACACTGCTTCGTTCAATTACCTCAAAGCATACGAAGTAGCCCTTTTCACCATCTTCACCCCCATTTATGTAACTTTGATAGACGGCGCCTTCAATCGCGAATTCAATCCCAACTTTCTGCTGTCAGCGCTGATGGCGGTGGCCGGCACTTACATTATTGAAGGCGGGCAGGCAGTCAACAGCGGCATCTGGTGGGGATTTCTTTTGGTGCAGATCTCGAACCTCGGTTTTGCATTTGGTCAGGTCTTTTACCGCAAGCTCATGGCAGACGAAGCAGGTTTGAAGGACAGAGACGTTTTCGGCGCACTCTACCTTGGCGCCTTCGTGGGTACCGGGATCGTCACGTTGATCTTCACACCCCTCGCCTCGTTGCACCTCTCCCTTACCCACTGGTGGACATTGATCTACCTGGGCGTTTTCGCATCGGGGATTTGTTTCTTCCTCTGGAATCTGGGAGCACGCAAGGTCAATGCCGGCGCGCTTGCCATTTTCAACGACCTCAAGATCCCGCTTTCGATCTCAGTTTCAATACTGGTGTTTGGCGAAAAGGCAAATCTGACCACCCTGTTGATCGGCGGTGGGATCATTGTCTTATCCCTGGTGCTGAACGAAATCTCGGTCAAGCGTAAGGCCATCAGGTCTGCCCTGACACCTGAATAACCAACCTAAAGTTAAACTCCCAATGTCCATTAAAAAGTGAGGCGTGAATCCTGTTGGTCCGCGCCTTACTTAATCGGCTTCATTCAACGAATCGTTTTCGGGAGCGCTGCCTTCTGAACAATGCGCACCAGCACTTCCACCGCCTTTTCCAACGAAGCAGTGGGAATGCACTCAAACTTTCCGTGAAAGTTGAACCCGCCCGCGAAAAGGTTCGGGCAGGGTAGCCCCATGTAGGAGAGCCTTGCTCCATCCGTCCCGCCGCGTACCGGCATGGTCACCGGTTCGATCCCTGTCTCGACAATCGCCTCCCGCGCGATATCCATGATGTACATCACGGGCTCGATCATTTCACGCATGTTGTAATACTGATCCTTGAGGCTGACCTTGACGGTATCCGGGCCATATCTGCCGTTGAGGAAAGCGGCAGAATCAAGCATCTTTTGCTTGCGGGCCTCAAATTTCACCCGGTCATGATCGCGGACGATGTAGGTCATTTTTGTGTGTTCGACACTGCCTTCCATCAGGTACAGGTGGGCAAAACCATCATAACCCGAAGTGAACTCCGGACGTTCGTTCACCGGCAACAGTGCGTTGAACTCCATCGCCACCAACAGACTGTTGATCATCTTGTCCTTTGCAGACCCGGGATGCACATTCTGCCCATTCACATCCACATGAGCAACCGCTGCATTGAAGGTCTCGAACTCAATCTCGCCGAGTTCGCCGCCATCCACCGTGTAGGCAAAATCAGCTCCAAATTTTGCCACATCGAAGAAATCAGCTCCACGTCCCACTTCCTCATCAGGGGTGAAGCCAACCTTCACGGTACCATGCCTGATCTCGGGATGCTGGACCAGCTCTTCCAGCGCAGCCATGATCGCTGCAACACCAGCCTTGTCGTCAGCCCCGAGCAGGGTGGTGCCGTCGGTGGTGATCAGCTCCTGACCAATATACTTCTTGAGTTCAGGGAATACCTGCGGCGAAAGGAGAATCCCCTTTTCCGCATTAAGCACAATATCTCCGCCGTCATAACTGGGAATGATCCGGGGATTCACATTCTCGCCCGACAGATCCGGGCTGGTATCCATGTGGGCGATCAAGCCCACCACCGGAGCAGGTGTGTCGATATTCGCCGGGAGAGTGGCCA
>DNOU01000186.1:0-3060 GCA_003501835.1 Anaerolineaceae bacterium
GGCGAGTGTGCCCTCGCGCGAGCAGCTGACGAGGGAAAAGAAAGATCTCAGCGATACCCAACCCGTCAAGATTGTAAAGGCAGGCTCAGATTCAACGGCGCAGCCCCCGGCTGCTGCTACTGGAGCGGTCTCCGGCAATGCCAATTCCATTGTCGATCAATTTCGCGATGCACATCTTGAATCTGTTCCCCAGGTCGAAAAGAGCCCCCAGAAAGCCCCGAAAAAGTCCGGATCAGCCAGGCGGGGCAACTGGACGGCAATTTCGTTGATCACCTTTTTCCTGCTCGCCGGTGCATTGGTCGTTTGGGCAGCCATCCCGCAATTGAATGCCATGGCACGTAGTTCCTCGGCACCCTTACCCAGGGATGTGCTTGAAAAACCCACCCTTACCCCTACCGCCACACCAACCTTTACTCCCACTCCAACTTTTACACCGACGCCCACCTTTACCCCAACGCCCACATTAACACCCACTCCTCTCCCGACGAATACGCCGGTTCCCACCGCCATACCCTCTCCCGAAACTCCGCCTTTGCTGGATGAGTCCGGTCACTGGATCGATGTGGATCTCAGCTCGCAGACACTCTACGCGTTTGACGGTGATACCCTGGTCAATTCCTTCCTGGTTTCCACGGGTACTTATCTGCACCCAACGGTTACGGGGCAATTCCATGTCTATGTCAAGCTCCTTTCCACCCTTATGACAGGACCGGGGTATTACCTGCCCAATGTGCCGTACACCATGTACTTTTATGAAGGGTACGGAATTCACGGGACATACTGGCACGACAATTTTGGCCATCCCATGAGTCACGGCTGCGTTAATATGCGCACCTCTGAGGCTCAATGGCTGTTTGATTGGGCATCAGTGGGCACTTTGGTCAANNGCTGCCCATGCCCAGCCAGCTGCTGCGCCTTCGATGGGACGGGTGGTTTCCAATCTCGTGGATGCGCACACCTCCCCCTCACTCGATAGCAAGGTTGTGAAGACCTTTTGGAAGGATGTGGTCCTACCAGTCACCGAAACCGCTGTGAGCACGGGTGAGCCGGTACACAATCGCATCTGGTACGAGATGAATCACGAGGGATACGTCCATTCAGGATCTGTGCAACCAGTGGAGATCAAACTCAATCAGCCGGTGGAAAATTTGCCGGCGAACGGTGCCCTGGGAGAGGTCACCGTTCCCTTTACCGACGCATTCTGGAAGCCCACCTTCCCCAAGATTGTTGCCTATCGCCTTTACTATGAAACCACTCATTGGATAATGGGTTTGGTAAGGGATAACCAGGGTGGAGCCTGGTATGAGCTGCTGGAGGATTTCTACCAGTTCAAATATTACGTCAATGCTGCCCACATGCGGATCATCCCCAGGGATGAAATAGCGCCTCTTTCTCCCGGGGTTCCCCAGGATAAGAAGAAGCTTGAGGTTCGTCTGGATGACCAGGTGGTCATTGCGTATGAGTATGGCAGCCCAGTTCAGATGTTCCGCTGTGCAGCCGGGTTGAAAAGTTGGAATGGCTACCTGACCCCCGAGGGTAGTTTCAAAACGGATTATAAACGGCCCTCACGACACATGGTGAATGGATCTCGTGCCGCCGCGAATACCTACGACCTGCCAGGTGTTCCCTGGGTCAGTTTCATCGACGAAAACGGTGTTTCCTTCCACGGAACCTACTGGCATAACGATTTCGGCCGTCCGCGAAGCCACGGTTGCATCAATCTGCCTTCCTCTGCAGCCAGGTGGATCTACCGCTGGACGACCCCCTCTGTACCTTTCGAAGAGCAAAAATTCTTCAAACGAGAGGGCACTCTCGTGGAAATTGGTCATTAATACTCATCCCCCGTATCAGAGTTTTGTTAGAGAAATCCTTTCCGGCACCCTTGTCGCGTATAATTAATGTTGGAGAACAACATGAGTGCGCATGCTTTATTTAAAGGTGTGATTGTGGATGAAAATGAAAATCCGGTGGACGTCGCATACGTGGGAGACGAACCCATGTATGTCATTAACGATGAGGGATTCCACCGCCATATCCCTTCAAGGGAGATCGATCTGCAGATTCTGCGTGAGCTGGGTTCACAAATCAAAGGCAATGAAGGATTGATTGCTGACCAAACATCCAGATTGATCGGACAGGATGATCTGTTCACACATGCCATCATTGAGAATCAGCTCAAGAATATTGAAAGACAATACGCGACCCTTATCGAATCCGGCATCCCTGAGGAGACCATCGCCTACCTGGGAATGATCGGCTTGAAGGCTGTGATCAATTATCATGGCGACCTCGTACGCATTGAACAACCAGCCGCTGCATCCTCCGGCGAGGAAGGCGAAGGAGAATAGGGCATAAAGCCATGCTTCAGCCTGAATTCATTGTTGATGTAACCGAAGCTGATTTTGACTACCAGGTCTTGGCATTTTCCCAGAACACCCCGGTGGTGGTGGAATTTTGGGCGGATTGGTGTAAACCCTGTAAACGCCTTTCACCCATCCTCGAACAACTGATCAGCGAAGCAAATGGCGTGTTCCGCCTGGCGCGGGTGGATGCCGATGCCAATCCAGCCCTGGCTGTGCGCTGCTCAGTGCACAGTCTGCCCACAGTGCAAGCTTTTAGCAATGGCAGCATGATTTCCAGCTTTGTGGGGTTCATGCCTGAGGATCGTGTGCGCGATTTCTTCGAACGCATCACGCCCCCCAGCCCTGCCAACTTGCAGGTTGAAAAAGGCAACAGTCTTATGGCGATAAACAGGCTTGAAGATGCCAGGCAGGCATTTGATGAAGCGCTGAGCATTTCCCCCGATCATGCAGGTGCCATGCTGGGACTGATGAAACTGGCGCTGCTTCAAGGCCGACCTCAGGAAGCCAACCAGCTCTTTCGCAATTTTCCCGCCACCCGTGCTTATGAGGAAGCTGAAAAATTACGTCCATTGCTCAAAGCCATGCTCGATTACAACGCAAATACGCTTCCCAACGAAACAGATCAGGACGCTGCCTTTATCAATAGTATCCGTCTTGCTTTGCGCGGCAACCTGCCCGCCAGCATAGACGGTCTTCT
>DNOU01000186.1:3135-6332 GCA_003501835.1 Anaerolineaceae bacterium
AGGGAATGGAGGGAATCCATTCCCTGCTGCTATTCGCTGATTCCGGTACTACTTGACCAAAGTCATCCAACCCCAGGTCGTGGGATCCGTCAATACCCGGTATGGCGCAGTGGAAAGCATGGTCTGCTGCACATTTTGCGAAGCATCATCATTGTCGTTCACTGAGGCGGCAAAACCCAGAGTCAGGTCTTTGCTGGGAGAGACGCCCAACTTCTCCCAAGGAATGGATGCTTCGACACGGTAAAGCCCTGATTCAAACACACACGCTACCTTGTAGCTGGTTTTGCTTCCTTCCTTACCGGATGGGAACCACAAATAGGCTTCCGGGGCAACACCCTTCTCAGGATTACCGCAGGATAAACCCACCTGGAAGTCGTCTGAATTCAGCTGCTGCACTGCCAGGTCACCGTTCAGGTTTGTATCGATCAGCAGTTCAACGCTGTCACCTTTATACAGATCCTTGCCGGTGGCATTTTGAACATACTTGTCGTCGAAGATCTTGAAACCCACATACAGGTTGGTGTCATCCCAGGCAGCTCCATAGGATGCCTGCAGGTCGGTCTGATCCGTCCAGTTCCTGGCACCCCAGACCACACTGGCAAGCGGGTAAAGTGTGGTCTTGTCCCGCCATTCTGACCAGGAACCATCAATCGTGGGGGCTGTAGTCAGAAAACCAACTTTCATCAACGTACCTGATCGCGCCTGGGCTGCACCCGGAGTCTTGACTGCAGTGGTGGGAAGAACCGGCGGCGTTGAAGTTGTGACCGGTACCGGGGTGGGCTGCACGACCGTGGGAAGCGGAACAATGGACGTTGCGGTGACCAAATTTGGTTGTGCAGTCACCGGAGGTTTGCTCAAGTCGAAAAGGGCGGTCAATGTGGCGTTCGGCGTTCCACTGACCGGAGCCGGCGTACCATTTCCAAGCAGCGAACAGGCGGCGGTAAAGAATGCTGCCAGCAGCAAAGCCGCCATCACTTTTATCGTTTTGCTCATTTGTACCTCCTGACCAAACGTTGAATGAGTGATCACTCACAGGACAACTGATCCAATTGGTTGCAAGTAACATGCAAAAAGACCGCCTTATAGACGGTCTTTCCAACGAGTTTGTTCCAGGATCCGTGAAGACACCGCTTACATGTCCACGACCCGGCAATGATCAGGAAGGATTTATTTCCTGGTTGTCCTTCTGAAGAAGCTAAACAGAAACTGCGCCAGCATTCCCAGCAACAAACAGCCAATGATCACCAGAAAGAGGGGTGCCTTGATCACCGTGAAAATCACGTTGATCTCAACCGATGCAAAATTGGCGAGTGCAAAAATGAGCACAATCAGGATGATCAAACCGCCAACAACCTGTCCAAATTTGAGCTTCATGAAAATTCCCTCCTCTTTTGATGGAACTGGGTGACCTTGTCACTTTATTGTAAAACATCATATGTCATCCAACAAAGTCTGTCAACCGAAACTCACACATCGAAAATCTGGCATTGAAAATCGGACATGGTGATTCTCATCCACGCCTGAAAATGGAAAATGTGCAAACTTTTCCCGGCAATGATCGATCCTTTTGATCCCCGCACTCAACCATCCTCAAATTGGTTTCAGTAAGTGGAAATGAGAACTCCCATCAAGATCAATGAATTCCTGCCCGTTCAATGTAAACCCGGCCAAAATCACCCTGCCGGAAATTTCCTTGTAAGGAATGCCAATTCACGGCGCGTCAATCCACCTTTGAAAAAAGGGCGATGCTTTCCACGTGAAAAGTCTGCGGAAATAGATCAAGGGGTGTGATTCCCTGTATCGAATAACCGCCATCGGTCAATAATCTCGCATCCCGCGCCAGGGTGCTTGGGTCGCAGGAAACATAGACGATCTTTTCTGGTGCCATCGCCAGAATTGCGTTTAAAGCCGCCCGTTCCAACCCTGCCCGCGGTGGATCGACCACCACCCGGTTCGGCTTTACCTTTAATCCCGGTAATATCTGCTCCGCTGAGCCCACGTACAATTCCACGTTGTCAAACTCATCCAGGTTCGCTGCATAATCATTGCAGGCTGATTCTGAAAGTTCCACCCCGATCACTTTTTCAGCTATCGGAGCCATGAATGCGGAAAACAATCCCACCCCGCAGTAACAATCCAGTACCACATCCTCCGAATTCAGTTCAAGACTTCCCATCACCAGCTGCACCATCCGCTCTGCCTGCTGCAGGTTCACCTGGAAGAACGACTCTGCGGAGACCCTGAAACCACGTCCGTTGACCATCATCGTTGTGAACCCGTCCCCGGAGAGCAGTATTTCAGAGCCGTTGCCGAGGTATAAGGCAGAAATTGGAAAATCCACCTCAAACTCAGGTGCCGAGTCCGATTTCCCTTCCAACAAGAGCAGCAAATCATCCCCTTCACCTGCACGCAGACTGACCCGTTCCACGCCTGCAACCGGGTCGATTTCAAGTTCAGGCCATGTGTCATTCATCAACGGCAGTGGAAGGTGGCATTCCTCAATCTCCACGATTTGATTTGTGGCTGCTTTCTGATACCCCAGCCTGCCATTTTTGGAAAGGTGAAACTGTATCGTGTTTCGGTAATTCCATTGATCAGGGGAGGCGATGATCTCTCCCACAGGCGGTTCCTCGAATTTGCCAATGCGTTTGAACTGGTCGATCACAATTTGACGCTTGATGCGCAATTGATTTTCATATTCCAGGTGCTGATAATGACAGCCGCCGCATACTCCAAAATGCCTGCAGCGCGGGGCAATCCGCATCGGTGAAGCCTCCAGCACATCCAGAAGACGCCCCCTGCAGAAGTTGGCTTTATCCTCCACAATTTCCACCCGCACGCGTTCACCTGCGATGCCAAAAGGGACAAAGATTGGTTTGCCATCCTTCAACCTTCCCATGGCATCCCCACCAAACACCATTGCAGTGAGATCGACTTCAACCAGTGGTCTCATACTCACCTTTCGTTTGATCCGATATTATAACTATGCGCACATGCCTCCCCATACCCTTGTCGGAGGTCATGGCAGATGCTATAATCCACCTGTCCGCCCCGGTAGCTCAATAGGATAGAGCAAAGCACTCCTAACGCTTAGGTTGACAGTTCGAGTCCCTCCCGGGGCACTTCTATTTTAGTAATTTTACCCTTGCATTTTTCTACGCGCTCGGTTAATATAAGGGCAAGAAACATTTGGGTGC
>DNOU01000123.1 GCA_003501835.1 Anaerolineaceae bacterium
GGCAGCGGGTGGAATATATTGCCGTACCCCTTGAGAGTGCGCCTCTTCCCCTTCCAGCACCCACCCCAATCACCATTGGTGGTGCCACGGTCTTTTCGATTGACGTGGAACATTTTGAGGAGATCTAGCCATGAAACTGATCATTGCCATTGTGAAAGATAGCGATACGGATTCTGTATCCACAGCGCTCACCTCCGCCCAGTACCGCGTTACCACCATCGCCTCCACAAGCGGTTTTCTCCGCCGTGGTCTGAATACGCTGCTCTGCGGTCTCGAAGATGAGCAGGTGGAAGATGCTTTGCAAATCATCCGCAACAGCTTCCCTCCTGTCGAAAATCAGGAGGAAAAGCGTTGTACCATGTTCGTGATCCACGTGAACGAGTACATCCATTTTTAAGGGCATTCAGTTTGAGAATTCTTGAGCAGGAGCTGATTTACAGGCAATTCTTTTAAGTCCGAACCACACAATTTCACACAGCCAGCTGAGATAGCGGTCTATTTCCCTTCAATTGAGTTGGTGAATTGTCATTCCGAACGAAGAGGGGAATCTTCTTTGTCTGTTGCGGTTCCGATGCACTGGCATTGATTTACCAGATGCAAGGGATCGTTCTTAACCACACACAACCTTCCCTCGTCCCTCCCCCTTTTTCGAAAAGCACGAAACTGGGGGAGAAATTTACCTGTGCGCCAGGAGTCTGCTGTGTGAGTTCGTCATCCTTTTGCAGGGATATTACATCGCGTTCGCCTGCAGGCTGTGGTCATCCCAGGGCCATGCCACTCGCCGAATGAAAGATCACGAATCCCAAATCTCAAAACACTATTCGTGAAATTCTTCCACCTGGTAGGTAAATACTTCCAGCTTTTTCGTCCTCCACAAGTCGTACCGGGCTCCCATTTTGGCACACAGTTCAGAGAGAAAATCTGCGGCATCCGGGATTTTTTCCCACACCTGGGGGAGGAACGTCGCCCGGCGGGGTCCATCCCGCAAGACGACTCCATCAATTCCAGGCTTAAGAAGATTCAGCAGCTCCAACGGTTGGGAATACTCAAGGCGTTGGGGAGGGGTGAGGCGCGAGACCTCGATCTCCAAATGAGGAACCTCAGCCCGGCTAACGGGGGGGAAGCGAAAATCTTCCATGGCGGCAGCCACGGCATGCTCCTGTACGTCATTCATCAACGGTTGATAGGCTTCCAGCGCACCGATGCAGCCCCGCAGATTACCACCAATGGTCAGTGTCACAAAGGACGCCCCTTTTTCGGTCAGGGCGGTGGTGATTTCCTCTGGTGGTAGTCCGGAAACAGGCTTACCCGCAACAGCTGCCTCGATGGACCGGCGTGCCAGCTTTAAAAGGCTCTCTCTTTCACTCGCTGTTAAAGGTGTTGTGTTCATTATCTATCCTGTGGTAACCGCGGTCGAAATACACCATCGGCTCCATATCTTTTTCCTTGCCCATGGCGGTCACTTCTGCGATGAAAAGGGTTGATGTGGGCATTTCGTGCTGATGAATCACTTTCGCTTCCAGGTATGCCATACCGCCTCGAAGAAACGGAACGCCGCTTTTCATCGTAAAAGTATCCAACCCGGCAAAACGGTCCCCATCACCAAACCTGCCAGCGAATCGATCCGAAAGATCGATCTGCCCTGCATGCAGCATGGTGATCCCCACCCATCCGCTTTGACGAACCAGGGCATGTGTGCGGGTGTTATTGTTCAGTGTGAAGGTCACCAGCGGAGGCACGATCGAAACCGAATTGAATGAATCTACCGTCATCCCGTGCCGTTGACCCTCATACGCGCTCGTGACGATTACCACCCCTGATGCCCAGCGGCGCATTACCATGCGCAGATCATTAACATACTCCATTACTTGGCTCCCATATGAATATCCGCATTAAAATAACCTAAATAGGTTATACTTTGATGAGTTGTCGGCGTCAAGGATCAATTCAGAGTTATTTGCACCAGTTTGAAAAATGGCATAAACCTTGCTAATATGGTAGAGACTGAATAACCATGAGTGAACCTCCATCCACCACTCCTACCCCCTCAAGTGCTGGAGTCCCCGTATCTGATTCCAGTGATCACACCTCGCCTGCCGCCAATCCGAAATCAAGCCGCTTTCCGTTTTTTGGTTCCATTCAGACGATAGCCACTTATGCTTTTCTGCTGGCAACACTTTTTACTCTTTTCACCCCGGACAACCTTTTTTCTGACCAGATGTTGAAGCGGGTGTTTCAAGCCTGGCAGGCAAATCCGACCGAAATCGCCCAGATGAACCCGGCCTCTTCCAATGGGACACAGGCCCTGCCCATTGGCATTGTATCAGGTCACTGGAAGAATGATTCGGGTTCGGTTTGTTCTGATGGAATTACCGAGGAGCAGGTTAACCTCACCATTGCGACCCTCGTTCAGCAGGGTCTGGCAGCTCAAGGATACCAGGTGGATCTTCTCTCTGAATTTGATTCCCGGCTATCGCAGTACAAGGGTCTGGTGTTGCTTTCCATTCATAATGATTCCTGTGATTACATCAATGATGCAGCCACCGGTTATAAGGTCGCTGCTGCAGTGCATTCTGCATACCCTGAAAAAGCCAACCGCCTCACAGCCTGTCTGATCGACCGGTACGCCAAACGCACCGGGCTCAGCTTTCACGCTGGATCGATCACCAATGACATGACCTACTATCATGCCTTCGATGAGATTGACTCCGGGACCACCGCGGCGATCATCGAGACCGGTTTCCTGAATCTCGACAAGCAGGTCCTCACCCAGCATCCTGACATCATTGCCCAGGGGATCATCGATGGATTGGTTTGCTATATCCGCAATGAAAACATCTCCGCCACCGCCACCCCCGCGCCATGAGTGATTCTCCTTCTTCCCTGGCTCTCAAGGCACTGCGTTCTGCGCGTGAAGCGCTTAAACAGGGTCAGCGCATGGAAGCACGCCGTTGGTGCCTTCTTGCATTGCGCGAGAATGCCAACCTTGAAGAACCCTGGTTGATCCTGGCTGCCATTTCCAGCCCGCAGGCAAGCGTGGGTTACCTTCAACAGGCGCTGAGGATCAATCCGCAAAGCGAAAGGGCAATGGCGGGCATGCAATGGGCACTCAATCGCCTGGCGAGTGTGCCCTCGCGCGAGCAG
>DNOU01000220.1 GCA_003501835.1 Anaerolineaceae bacterium
ATTTGAGCAGTGGGTGCAGTGGCTCTTTTACCGCCAGGCTCCCGTGGATGAAATCCGGTTGGTCCTTTACGCCCGAAACGATTTGTTCAAGCAATAAAAACACTGCAACAGCAAGGATATTGCATGACTCTTCCCAAAATGATCGCCATTGACGGACCTGCCGCCTCTGGAAAATCCACCCTGGCTGAGCACCTGGCTGCCCATTTGAATTATCTTTTCTTTGATACCGGCATCATGTACCGGGCTGTGACATTCGCTGCTCTCGAGGAATCCAGAAATATTGATATCGATGATGAACACGCAGTGACGCACCTGGCGGAAAAGATCCATATCGATGTTCAGCCACCCACAGTGAATGACGGCAGGACCGCCGATGTTTTGGTTGAAGGCAGAGATATTACAAATCTGATCCGAACACCTGAGGTGGAACGAAATGTCTCGCAGGTTTCTGCTTACAGCGGGGTTCGGAAGGCGATGACCGCCCAACAACGTCGAATTGGACTGCGCGGTAATGTGGTGATGGTGGGACGGGATATCGGTACAGTGGTGCTGCCAGAGGCGGACCTGAAAATTTACCTGGACGCGGCTCCCGAGGTCAGGGCGCAGCGAAGGTATGATGAAAAACGCAGCCAGGGCGAGAAGGTAACCTTTGAAGAAATCCTTGCTGGAATTATGCAGCGCGACCGTATCGATTCGAGCAGAGCGGTGGCGCCTCTCAAACCCGCAGACGATGCCCGGATCATAGACTCGAGCGAAAAAAGTATTCAACAGGTTTTTGCAGAAGTGGTGAAGATGCTGAATTGCACCCCCTGATCTTTGTGAAAAGGATCATTTGAATGTATTTTGATTTAACCGGTGGGGAAAAAGATCCGGAAACTCATTAAAAAAAGAAATTCCTGATACTATTTAAGAATCGTTATTCGATTTTTAGCGGATAATTAATCAATGATCAAGATCGGTCTATGGGGCACGATGCCATACATTGACTTGCCTTACCATTGGCTGGGATGGTTAGGCTGGGTGTTGTTGGCCTTGCCTCTCTTCTTGATCTTGCGCCGGTCTGTGATTCGCGGCCAGAACACCCACGCTCCATCTATTCCCATCTTCCTGGTACTACTGATTGCCACGATCATCACCAACCTGTTTGGGGGATTCCAGATCCCCGGTGGACAGATGCTTCCGCTTCCCAATGTTCCAAGGGAAGTGTCCGCTCCGCTTGTGATGGTCTTTTCTGCTTTGCCCTGGATACTGGCGAGCGGATTCCTTAATCCAGTCATGGCAGCGGTCCTTGCATTGGTCGGCGGGATCATTTCAGCGTTATGGGGAACGCATTCACTTTTTACGCCACTTGAAACAACTGCTGTCTCTTTGATGATCAGTGCCGCATTGCGTCAGGATTATCGCACTTTATCCTACAAACTGCTGCGCCATCCCCTGGGCGCCACGTTGTTTGTCGCGGTGGCGTCCACCCCGATTTACCTGTATACCACTTTCTTTGCCACCAACGGAGCACTCTCTGCGCGGCTGGATTATGCGTTTACCCAATCCTGGAACATGGTGATCGTCAATGGGATGGAGCTGATCATCGCCGGAGCTTTGATAGAGCTGTTCCTTGTCAACCGCACCAAATTGTGGATCCAGTTCAAAACACTCAATCCATCACCGTCTGAATCAGGACTTCAGTCGCGGATGCTTTATAACACGCTACCGTTGATGCTCGTGTTGTTGATTGCCCTCGCCGTGGCAGACTGGTACGTGGCTGGAAATGCCGCACGTCAAATGGTGCGCAATCAGCTGGACACCTCGGCAAACACCGCTGCTGAAAATCTGCCGTATTTTCTTGAAACTGGTCAGAGCCTGAGCCTGGATCTGGCGGGCTCCAACCTCCTTGCAGGTGATGCTTCACAACTGGGCATATTGCTTCAAAACAAGCTGCGTTCAGTCCCTTACTTCCGCGATCTTTACGTGTTTGATAAAGGGGGCAACCCGGTCACGGGGTATCCCACGTCCCAGGTGGATGCTTTACGGCTCTCGGACGAAGAACGGTCAGGGATACAGCTGGCATTGAACGGAGTTGTGGCTCAATATTATATGGTGCCGCCGAAAATCGGCGAAGATTCAGTGCAGGTAACCTTCATCGCTGCTATTCCGGATGAATACGGAATGGCCAATGGAGTGCTCCTGGCGCGGACTGACCTGGCGACCAATTTCTTTTCACAGCCAGCCCTGGCGGCTTTGGATGAGGTCAAGGCAGAGGGTGGAACGGGTGTGATCCTGGATGAACGGAACCGGGTGCTGTATTCCACGGAAAGCGGCAAAGCGCTCACCACGTATAACGGGTATATTCCCGAGGTCAGCGGGTACTATGATGAGACCAGTGCCACCGGAACACGCCGGCTGCTGTATGCGGTCATCACCAGTGAGGACCATTGGAAGGTGCTGCTTTCATTGCCGGCCACGGTAGCCCAGGAGATGGCGTTAAGTATTGCCATACCCTTGCTGGCAATGGCGCTGGTAGTCTCAGTCGTTGTGTACCTGCTGCTGCGTCTGCTGATGAACAAGATCGCCCGGTCGCTTGTTTCACTGGCTGATCGTGCAGACGAGATCGCCCGGGGAAGTCTGGACAAAGAGATCGAAACCTCCGGGGTGGATGAAATCGGAAGGCTGGGATCTGCATTTGAACAGATGCGCATGAGTTTAAAAGAACGTCTTGAAGAACTGGATCATCTGCTCAAAGTTTCGCAGGGGGTGGCATCCAACTTGACCATGGAAGGGTCGGCTCAACACATTTTGAACGCCACGCTGGTCAACGGCGCCACTTCCAGCCGGTTGATATTGCGTAAACCGGGTACTGATGAAGGCGCCTGGCTTCCCGGGGAAGTGTTTGCCGCAGGTCCCAGTCCAAATGAGTATGATTCTCTGGATGAGGTGATGATCGATTTGCTACAAGATGAAAAGATCACCATCATCCCTTCAAAAGCCAGGATCAAGCGCCTGGGGATGACGCGCACTGACAAGATCCCTTCAGCGGTGGCTGGAATTGCCATTCGCGATGA
>DNOU01000071.1:0-2596 GCA_003501835.1 Anaerolineaceae bacterium
GCAAGATCGCAGCAACACCTGCTGGAATGTGGGTCACCCGCGTTTGTTGAGTCAGCCAGAAGGCGACAGCGGCGAAGACGATATCGGACAGAATCATTAAGAGGATTGGGGGAAATGGATTGAACGTTTGGCTGATCTGGGTGCGTAATTGATCCTTCCAAAGGTCCATCCAATATCCAAGGAACGGAAGAACGATCAACCCGACATCGAAAAATGTTCTTTTCATCAGTGTTTGCTCCAGAGCCAATCCTGTTGCTGGTAAATAACCGGATCGGCTGATAGACTCCTTTTTTGACTTCTTCTTTCAACCTTAATGAACAGAATACAGCCTGAAAAGATGCAAAACAGGATGCATACCAGGATACAATATTGGCTCTTTTCATAAAACTCATGCGAATGAGGTAAAATGGTTTCCATGCCTCACCGAATTCAAGTTCTTATTCCTGTAATGTTGGTAATTTCCTTTCTGCTGGCAGCCTGCGGCACAGCCACACCGGCTTCCACCCAGCCGCCAACCGAAAACCCGACACCAGCGGCAACCGCCACTTCGACCGTGGCTCCCGGTACGCTCGTCTATGTGACCTCTGCCCCTGCTGATGCTGATCCGTACGCAGCCCTGATCTCCGAATTCGCCGCAACCAATACCCTTCAATATGTATCATCAACCGTGTTGGATGCCTCGGTTTTGACCCCGGAAACCAGGATCGTGGTGCTGCAAAGCCCTCCTGCCGACCTGGGGACGCTGGTGGATGCTCACCCCGATATACAGTTCATCCTCCTTGGATCATCGGAACTGACCGCCAGGCCAAACCTGAGCACCNNGTGGGCACAGGTGAAGCCTTTTATAACGGAGGAAAGTACGTTTGCGGCAAGTGCAACCCTTCTTATCCCCCGGTGGTGGATTTACCACAGATCACTGCTCTACCAGGTACGGCCACCAGTGCCGAATGGCTGGCGGCTGCCAATGCCATGCTGGTCAATGGCGTGAATGTGATGTTTGTGGATGCTCCCGCTGCCACGCCTGAGATTTTGAGCACTGCGATTTCGATGCAGGCGGTACTGGTGGGATTGACATCACCGCCAGCGGGAACTGAAGCCAACTGGGCTGCGACGCTGACGAGCGATGCCACCGGTGCACTAAAACAATTGCTGGTCGAGGTGATGGAAGGTGCAGGTGGAAAGAACATTGTTGTTCCGGTCACCCTGGTAAATGTCAATCCTGACCTGGTCTCACCCGGCCGCCAGGACCTGTTCAACCAGGTGGCAGCCATGGTGGCGGCAGGGGAGATTGGCACCCAGAGCATCCCATAGGTTGGTGTTCTTCATAGGAAAAAAACCAGGCAAAAAAACCGGCTCAGAAGGTCAGCTGCCGGGTCGTGTTTTGTTCTCAGGCTGTGATCCCAGGAATTCGCCCACGGTTGCCTGACCCGGGGCTGAGATGGCTTCACGCCGGAAAACCTTGTTGATGGTCATGAACAGGATGCGAATGTCCAGCCAGACCGACCAATGATCCACGTACCACACATCCAGCTTGAATTTTTCTTCCCACGAAATGGCATTGCGACCATGCACCTGTGCCCAGCCGGTCAACCCGGGCAGCACATTCTGACGGCGGAGCTGTTCGGGTGAGTAGCGCTTGAGATAGGAAATCAGCAGCGGGCGGGGGCCGACCAGACTCATCTGCCCGGCGAGCACGTTGAAAAGTTCCGGCAGTTCATCCAGGCTGGCAGAGCGCAGGAAGCGACCAAATTTTGTCAGGCGCTGGGCATCGGGCAGAAGGTTTCCCTGCTCATCGCATGCATCGTTCATGGTGCGGAACTTGTAAAGGGTAAAAATCCGGCAGTTCAGCCCGGGTCGCTTCTGTGCAAAAAGCACGGGGCTGCCCAGCTTCAGACGTACAAGCAAAGCCACCGCCAGCATCACTGGCAGGAGCAGCACAGAGCCGGGAATGGTCAGCAACAGGTCGAAAGCACGCTTGGAGAAGGGAACCCGGGATATGGGAAATGATTCGGTCATCGAATTCATTTTACCAAAGAACCTTGCAGGGATTTTTCGTATTTACGTTATAATTTACCCGCAAAAATCATTTGAAAGATACTGCCAAAGTTGCACTGAATTCAGCCCTCCAAAGGTTGAATTCGTATAGAAGGATGGATGAGATGCCAGAGAAAAAGGGAAGAGTCTTTTCGGGAGCCCGCCCCACAGGCCGCCAACACCTGGGAAATTACCTGGGCGCCATCAAGAATTATGTGAGCCTGCAGGATGAGTACGATTGCGTCTATTGCATTGTGGATTTGCATGCCCTGACGACACTCGAAACCACGACTGAATTAAAGAACAACACCCTGGAAATGGCGTTGGATTGGCTGGCTGCTGGCCTGGATCCTAAGAAGAGCATTCTCTTCATCCAGTCACACGTCAAGCAGGTGACTGAGCTGCACACCATTCTTTCGATGGTCACACCGCTTGGAAAATTGACCGATCTGCCCACCTTTAAAGAAAAGGTGCGTGAAAACCCTCACAACATCAACTACGGTCTGGTGGGTTATCCTGTGCTCATGGCAGCAGATATCCTGCTTTACAAGGCGAATTTTGT
>DNOU01000071.1:2682-4719 GCA_003501835.1 Anaerolineaceae bacterium
GGAAACCCGGGCGCGGGTGATGAAAATGGTCACCGACCCGGCACGCATCCGCCGCCAGGATCCTGGCAACCCGGACGTGTGCAACGTTTATTCGCTGCACAAGATCTTCTCCACCCCTGAGCAGGTCAACATGGTCAACGTTGAATGCCGCCGGGCGGGCATTGGCTGCGTGGACTGCAAGAAGCTGCTGGCTGAAAATATTAACCAGAATCTGGCTCCCCTGCGCGAAAAACGCAACGAACTGGCAAAGGATCCAGATGGCGTGAGGGATGTTTTGATCGATGGCGCCAGGCGGGCGGGTGAGATCGCCGAGGCGACCATGGAGGGTGTGCGCAAGGCAGTCGCTCTTCCATGAAAAAACGAGCACCTGTGAGAACAGGTGCTTTTTAGTTGAGGTGAAGCATGCGGGCAGTGGTACAGAGGGTGAATCACGGTCAGGTGAAGGTGGATGGGCAGGCAATAGCCAGCATTGGATCCGGGATGGTCATCCTGTTGGGGATTGGTCCGGAAGATACCCCCGAAAAAACGGGTCAGATGGCGAAAAAGGTTGCCCAGCTGCGTATCTTTGAGGACAAACAGGGGAAGATGAACCTCTCCCTGCTGGATATAAAAGGCGAGGCGATCGTGGTCTCACAATTCACGCTTTATGCCGATACCCGCAGGGGGAACCGCCCGTCATTCGTCAACGCCGCTTCTCCAGGGCTGGCAAGGCAGCTGGTGGATGAGTTCATATCTCAACTGCAGGCGCTGGGGGTACCCACTCAGCAGGGTGAATTTGGCGCCCACATGCTGGTGAGTTTGGAAAATGACGGTCCGGTGACCATTCTCCTGGAAGCCTAAAAATCAGCGTGAGCCCAAAGGACAGCATCCAATTGCACTGCACAGGCTCCGGAATCCATCAGGGTTTGACCATCCTCCACGGTAAACACCCCACCCGAAGCAATTATGGGGAGGTCAAATTGTGCCAGGCGGCAGACGGTTTTGAGCATTTGCGGGAAAACAGCCGGGCCGTAAAGCCGTCCGCGGATCAAATGATCATCTGCTTTCATCATCCCGCGCGGGGCTGAAAGAACCACCCCGNNCTGCGGCGATGGGCTGCATCCATTCACTCTGAATTTCATCCATTCCGATGCACACCATGACCGGCAATTCACCTGCTGCCGCCTGAATATATTCCAAAATGCTGCTCAAGGGGATGCCGGCGGGAATTCCGAGTTCGACTGCGTTGATGTTTTCCAGGAATTCCAGCGGTTCAATCATTTTTGAGAGATCAGAGGGGGTCTGCGGCAGGAGATGCACCCAGACCGGAATGTCCAGTTTGCTCCATTTTTCGGCATTTTGCTTTAGCACCCGTTGAAAACCCGGATTGGGTAGACCCGTATGGAGAAGAATCCCCCCGGGATATTCCTGAACCTGTCGGAGCAGGGCGGGTTTGCGGGGTGTCAGGCTGATGGGATGGGTCACAAACGCTCCCATGGGTGTTTCCCATCTCAGTGATGAGGAGGGTGAGTAACCCAGAAAGCCGGCGGCATTCATCCACGGAAAGGGGATCTCAAGGCGGTCATGGCAGGAGGGGTGCGGGCTCATTCTTCTCCACTCAATTGGTTCAGGCGGAACACAGGGCCATCCTTGCAGGCAAGCGCCCATCTGTGATTTACCTGCACCGAGCAAACCCCGCACGAGGCAATGCCGGCACAGATCAGGGGAGTATCCACCAGTGCTTCGCAATAGGGTGGAAACTCTGACACCGACCGGAGACCTGCCAGATTGACCAGGTCTGAAAGTTGAGGCAGCAAAAGCTCAACAGCCACATAATCTGCCCAGGTAAGGATCTCGCTGAAAGCACTGAGGGGCAGGACTTCGATTTCCACAGGGAGGTCTTCGGGGGCGGAATCTGTCAGAAGCACGGTTTCGACACGGTGGGGATTGGACCGTGCCAATGACAGTAGCCTCCAGCCGTGATGCGGCGTGAGATCTGCCAGCAGGAGATGATGGGATTGCGCCGGGAAATGGAAACCATTCCCCAGAGGTCCCCTC
>DNOU01000197.1 GCA_003501835.1 Anaerolineaceae bacterium
CCCCCTTGGATGCCAGGCGCTGTCGGATGGCTGCATCGTTGATGGCATGCGAGCTCATCAACACCTTGGTGACCGTCTGAATATCATTCTTGTCAAAGAGCCAGACTTCAAAGGCGGTGACTTTCTTGGGATCCCCCACCCCGATGGTGTCGGAAATTCCCACGCCGCACTCCCCCAGGAATTCACCTGACGGTGCATCGATGCTAAAGGAATCATCATAAAGGTCATCGCCGATCACGTAAGTGGTTACGAAGTGCCCGACCGGTCCTGCACCCGGCATGGATACGGGGATGGCACCGGGCAGCTCCGTTTTGGAATAAGACTTGGTGGAAGTTTCGGGAAGTATTTCCTCTTCAGCGTCAGGCTGATAATCGCCTTCATATTCGGAGGCAGCCGGTGGAACCTCATCTCTTTGAGTGCGGCGGTTCCTGATAAAGAAGATGTAGATCAGTGCGCCACCGATGGCCAGAAAAACTGCGCAGAGTACACCCAGCAACCACCCCGAGGTACCTGTTGTCTGGACAGGCTCTGTTTGGGTGGGCATGGGTACGATCGTACCCGAGGTCTGGGGAGTTCCAGAGACAGGGGGAATGGCGCCTAATAATGCGGATTTCAATGCCAGGACGGACATGTCATCAGGTGCGTAATTGCAACCGCCTTTTTGCAGTGTGTCCAACAGGTAAGGTGATTTTTGAAGGCTCTCACCCATGGCATCCAGACGCGCTTTTGCCAGCTCGCCGTTCTGGTTCACCCGATAGGAATCCACCACCATGCACAGGTACTGGTCTTTCAGATCCTGCCGTAATGTGGATGCATCCAGGTCTTTCCATTTAACTGGAAAGAGCCACCATCCGAGGATGGGAAGACCGATGATCAACCCGACCACCAGACCAACGATCCCTGCATATAGCGGTTTGTTGAGAAATTCGCGTATCTTATCCATTCTGGGCTCCTGCAGGCTTTCCACCTGACGCTTGAAATTCCCTGCCACAAACATAGTTTAGGTGATTTCAATTGAGAATGCAATTGAAATGACACCCCATTTGTTGCAAGTATTATGCCTGTTCAGGATTGGCGATCTCGAGCTGCTCCATCAGGTAGCTATTCTGGCAGCTCATGCACTGCACTTCGCGTTTGTTATTGATCACCAGCAATCCACCGCAGTTGGGACAGGGAGTGGAAACAGGGCGCTTCCAGGATGTGAAATCACACTCGGGGTAATTGGCACAACCATAAAAGACCTTGCCCTTGCGTGTCTTGCGCATCACCAGGTCTCCCCCGTCTTTAGGGCATTTGACATCAATCTTTTCCAGCAGGGGTTCAGTATACCGGCAGGTGGGAAAATTACTGCAGCCAATGAACTTGCCAAACCGTCCCCAGCGGATGATCAATTCGTGTCCGCTGACCGGGCAAAGCCTGCCCACTTTTTCAGGCTCCGACTTGAAAACTGGCATGTCAGTTTGGGCTTTCTTCAGCTCCGGCTCAAACCTGCGGTAGAAACCTGCAATGACGCGCTGCCATTGCTTTTCACCTGACGCCACTTCATCCAGGTTCTCCTCAATACGTGAAGTAAACTTGTAATCCACAATGTCGGGGAAATAATCCATCATCAGGTCATTGACGTGAATCCCCGTATCGGTGGGAGAAAGACGTTTGGCTTCGCGTACCACATAACCGCGTTGTTGAATTGTGGATAAGATCGGTGCATATGTGGATGGACGTCCGATGCCATATTCTTCCAAAATCTGTACCAGCGATGCTTCTGTGTACCGGGGTGGTGGCTGGGTAAAGTGCTGCTCAGGCAGCAGGCGGATCAACTTTTGGGTCTGACCTTCAGTCAGGCCTGCAGGGATCTTTATATTTTCGCCTTCCACGGGGGTGTAATCCTCATCCTGTGCTTCCTCGTAGACGACCAGGAAACCCGAGAACTTCAACGTGGATCCTGAAGAACGGAACAAATACTCATTCAGGCTACCCCGGGCAGTGATTTCCACGGTCAGTGTGTCATAAACTGCTTCCACCATCTGCGATGCCACAAAACGCTGCCACACCAGCTGGTATAGCTTGAATTGTTCGGGTGTCAACGCCGATTTGACCTTGTCTGGATGGCGGAACACAGAGGTTGGGCGTATGGCTTCGTGTGCTTCCTGCGCAGAGACTGCCCTGGTTTTATACTGAGGTGCAGAAGCAGGAAGAAATTCTGAACCATATTGTTCTTTGACAAATTCGCGGGCTTCCTGCTGTGCCACCTGGGCCACATTCGTAGAGTCTGTTCGCATGTAAGTGATCAAACCGCCTGCCCCGCCCTCACCCACATCCAGACCCTCGTACAATTGCTGGGCAATCATCATTGTCCTGCGGGCTGTGAACCCGAGTTTGCGCGATGCCTCCTGCTGCAATGTGGATGTGATAAAAGGAGCTGCCGGTTTGCGACGGCGTTCGCTGCGCCTGATCTTACCAATCGCATAGTCTGCCTTTTCCAGGTCAGCCAGGTATTGCTGTGCATCTCCCTGATTTTTCAGGTCAGGATCAGCCTCACCAATCTTAACCAGTTTAGCCAGGTAGGCATGGTTTTTCGAATCCGGGGTCAACTCCGCCTGGATGCTCCAGTACTCCACCGGGACAAAGGATTCGATCTCCCTTTCGCGTTCAACGATCAGGCGCAATGCCACTGACTGGACCCGCCCTGCAGAAAGCCGGGAACGGACCTTTTGCCACAGGAGCGGACTGATGGAATAGCCAACCAGCCGGTCCAGAATACGGCGTGCCTGCTGGGCGTCCACCAGGTCCATGTTGATCTGTCGTGGATGACTGAAAGCCTCTGCGATCGCCGGTTCCGTGATCTCGTGAAATACCACCCTCTCGCTGGCAGCGGGGTCAATTTCAGCAGCTTCCAGCAGGTGCCAGGCAATCGCCTCGCCTTCGCGGTCAGGGTCTGTTGCCAGGTAGACATGTTCCGCTTCCCTGGCAAGGGCTTTCAGTTCTTTAACCACCGGTCTCTTTTCATTGGGCACGCGGTACTTGGGCGCAAAATCATGCTCAATATCCACCGAAAGCTCGGACCTCAGCAGGTCGCGCACATGACCTACGGAAGCGCGTACGGTGTATCCCTTTCCCAGGAACCTGCCTACCGTCCTGGCCTTGGCGGGGCTTTCCACGATCACCAGCTTGCCATGACGGGGCTTGTCGGCACCGTTTTTTCCATTCTTGGATTTTGTAATCGATTTTCCCGATTTTGCCGGCGGAGTCAATCCTTCATGGGCCGCTGTTCTGCCCAGTTTGTACATGGTGGTTCCACAGACCGGGCAAACACCCCGGGTACCTGCAACACCGGTGGCGGTAAATTCTGCCACCGGATCTTTCATTTCACGTTTGACCTTGCATTTTACACAATAGGCTTCCAAGTTCAACCTCTTTTACAGATAAGGGGTAAGTTGGTGATCCATCAAGTAAGTCACCAATTCCTTCACCCGCTGACTTTCGTGACGTGGACAAATCAAAATCGCATCATTTGTATCAACAATGATCAAATCTTTCAAGCCCAAAGCAGCAACCAATCTGGAATTTCCATCCGAGGCAATCAGGCAACCAGTGCTATCCAGGCTGATGGAAGAAGTCTTCAAGACAATATTGCCGTTCTCATCACACGGCAGCACGTCGAAGATTGAATCCCAGCTGCCCACATCACTCCAACCCAAATCAGCAGCAGGTAATACCACTGTCTTTTTTGATTTTTCCATGATCCCGTAATCGATCGTTTCAGGTGTGATCGAATTCCATGAATCCACAAAGTCATTCGAAGAATGATCCACTCCGAGCATCGGAAGCAGCGATTGGATCCGCTGGTAAAGCTCAGGCATGTAACGAGCAAATTCATCCAGAATCACATCTGATCTCCAGACAAACATGCCTGAATTCCAGGTGAATCCACCTTTTGCGAGGAACTCAGCAGCAGTTTTCTCGTCTGGTTTTTCCCGAAAAGCATCCACTTTGAAAGCATTCAAGCCACCAAACCTGCCTGATAGGATTCCTTGTTCAATGTAGCCATAGCCGGTTGAAGGGAATGTGGGGGTAATTCCGAGGGTGACCAAAGAACCAGAGGCAGCAGCTTCGTAAGCCGACTGCAATAATCGTTCGAACAGGCTGATATTTTCGATGAAATGATCCGCGGTCAAAATGGCTATAATCGCTTCAGGGTCTTTCTTTTGAAGCGTTGCTGCAGCCATGGCAACCACAGAAGCAGTCCCGCGTGGCATGGGTTCGATCAGATAATTCTCCACCGGAATCTGCGGTACTTCAGCCTCAAGTTCAGTTGCCAGGCTGGCCGTGGTGACCACAAAAATGTGATCAAAGTCGAAGACACCTGTCAGGCGGTCCACCGCAATTTGAAAGAGTGTCTTTTCACCAAAAAGGTGCAGAATCTGCTTGGGTGTGGAGGCTCGCGAAAGCGGCCAGAGTCGGGTTCCCCCTCCACCAGCCATGATCACGGCATAAAAATGATTTTTCATCTCAATTCACCTGGTAATTTGATTTTGGTTCCCTGGCTGCGGTGTAATTCATCCCGCCCACCGAATTGACCATTCCCTTGAGTTCCATCATCGCGAGTGTAGCGGACACTTCCTGAATTGGCAACCCCGAAAGCTGGCAGATTGTATCAATATGCGAGGGTTCCAGGCTGAGTACCTTGAGAATTTGCTTCTCATGGTCCGATGCCGGCATCACCCTCCTGGTTTCACGCATTTCAGGCAGCTTCTCCAGCTTCAAAACATCCAGAATTTCAGACATTTTGAGCAACGGACGGGCTCCCTGCTCGATCAGCCGGTTGGTGCCAGTGCTTTGCTGTGCCAGGATGCTTCCTGGAACAGCAAACACCTCGCGTCCCTGGTCCACGGCAAACTCTGCCGTGATCAAGGCTCCGCTCTTTTCACCGGCTTCCACCACGATTGTCGCCAGAGACAAACCTGAGATAATGCGATTACGNNCCCGCGGGCCAGGCCGCTCACCACAGTGACTCCGTTTTGTGCCAGGAAGCGTCCCAATTCAATTGCCACCTGCCGCCCATAGGGTGTCACCCGGCGGGTACCCACCACTGCCACCGCCCAGTCATCTGCCATCTCGACAGAACCGCGGATAAACAACACAGGAGGAGATTGATTGATCTCTTTCAACCGCCGGGGGTATGAATCATCTTCCCAGGTGACCACCTGGATGCCCATTTTCTCAATATGGTCACAAACTTCATCCAGATTCACCTGATTTCGTAGATTAATCAGGTATTCCACTGATTTTTGAGGCAAACCTGCAGCCTGCAGGGCATCTGCAGGTGCATCCCAGGCGATATCCAGGGATCCAAAATAATCCAGCACATTCTTCAGCCGGACAGCGCCAATGCCCTTTACCAGGTTGAATCCAATCCAATAACGCCTGGGGTTCATCCCTCCCCCTTTAATCCCACTCCAACGGTCGCGCAGTGATCACTTTCGCGCTTTGATCGATCGAGAGAATCACCTGTTTGATCGCAGGAAGCAGCATTTCGCTGCCTTCCTCATTCACCACCACATAAACATCATTGGCACCCGTTGTAAGGATCTCGCTGACCGTTCCCAGATTGTTTCCAGCCTCATCCACCACCCGCATGCCCAGAATTTCATGTTGATAATATTCGCCTTCCGGCAGCCTGGGTGCATCTTCGCTCTTACCGTAGACCATCTGATTGCGAAAAATGACTGCCTTGTCGCAATCGTCAAACCCCTGGAATGCGATCAATGCGCCATTGCCAGTGAGCCGGAAAGATGAAACTGTGTAAGGGGTGTGGTTGTCTCCAATCCAAACCTCGATCCCGGTTTTGAATCTTTCCGGGAAATCAGTCAGCAGCTCCATTAACAATTCACCATGCACTCCGTGCGTCCGTCTGATCTTGCCAATGGCATTGTAGAAAGGCTCGCCGGATTGGGGCGAGCCTGATTTCATGACTGGATGATCATCCTCTGCTGAAGGGCGACCGCTCATCGTGGTTCAGCCACATCCAGGGAGGCCTGTTTGCCTTCACGGGCAGCAGCCACCCGAAGTAAAATGCGCATCGCATTGGCGACTCTGCCGCCTTTGCCGATAACCCGCCCCATGTCTTCCTTGGCGACGTGCAATTCAAGATTCTCACGGCCGCCTTCACGGTTTTGCGTTACCACCACCTGCGAAGGATCATCGACGAGAGAAAGGGCAATGTATTCCACCAACTCTTTCACAGTTCCTCCTCGCGAATCAATTCCGAACGGTGCCTTCAATGAGTTATGCCCTGATTGCAGCGTTGCGTTCTTCGTTGGCGGTCTTTGCTTCAGCCAGCAATACTTCCAGTGATTCACCCTTCTTGAAGCGTTCATAGCGGTCAAGCACGCCTGCACTCTTGAACAACTTCATCACAGAGTCACTGGGTTGGGCTCCATTTTTCATCCACTCAAAAATGCGGTCTTCTTTCACATCAAAAGTGAATGGATCAGTCACGGGATTGTAGTTTCCCACAATTTCCAGGAAGCGACCGTCGCGCGGGCTTTCAATGTCTGAAACAACGATGCGGTAGCTGGGCTGATGCCGTAAACCTGTCCGGCGTAAACGAATTCTTACCATCGAAACTTCTCCTGATACATATCGAATATTCAATTTGAGTTGATTCTCTTGGAACGCCGCAATGGCGAGGGGCGCTGAAGGAAGCGCTTGCCAGTGATTTGTTCCTTGATCATCGAAACAGGCGAGGTAAACCCTTGCCGCCTGTTTTTTGCAAGGTTTTAACCAGCTTCTGAGTCTCTCGGAATTGTTTGATCATCCGGTTGACATCCTGTACATCGGTGCCGGATCCGGCAGCAATTCGCCTGCGTCTCGAAGCATTCAGCAGATCTGGATTTCTCCGTTCTGCCACGGTCATGGAATTGATGATCGCTTCAGTGCGTTTAAGCTGGCGTTCGGCGTCTTCGGTGGAGACGTTCTTCGCCGCAGCACCCAGGTCGCCCGGAAGCATGTCCATCACTTGCTGTAAAGGTCCCATTTTGCGCAGCTGCTTAAGCTGCTTCACAAAATCTTCCAGGTTAAATTGACCTTTCATCAGCCGTTCCGCCTGATCCTGCTGGGTCTTTTGATCAAAGGCAGCTTCGGCTTTTTCGATCAAGCCAATCATATCACCCATTCCCAGAATTCGGGAAGCCAATCTTGAAGGATCGTAGGCTTCGATCGCCTCGATACCCTCGCCAGTGCTCAAAAACTTAATTGGAACGCCGGTGACACTGCGTACCGAGATGGCAGCCCCACCCCTGGCATCGCCATCCATCTTGGTCATGATCAATCCGCTGATCTTCACCGCGTCACGGAAACCTTCTGCAATGTGCAGCGCCTCCTGACCGACCATGGCATCGACCACAAGCAGGGTATCCGCAATCGAAACTTTCTTCGCAATCGCCTGCAGTTCATCCATCAAGGGTTGATCAAGCTGCGATCGTCCAGCGGTGTCGATGATCACAACCGTGTAACCACCCTTTTCAGCCTTGTCGAAAGCCCTGGCTGCCAGTTCTGGAGGTTTGAGGTTGGGATCGGTGAACACTTCCACACCGATTCGCTCCCCCAGGGTCTGCAGTTGTTTGATCGCCGCCGGACGGTAAGGGTCGGCAGCCACAAGCATCACCCGCTCGCCGTCTGAACGCAGGCGGCGCGCCAGCTTGGCAGCTGCTGTGGTCTTTCCTGAACCTTGAAGCCCGACGAGCATCAACACCCGCGGTCGTGGTCCAGCCAATTGAAGTTTTTCAGGCAATCCGAGGGTGGTGATCAGCTCTTCCTGGACGATCTTGATCACCTGCTGGGCAGGGTTCAATGCCTTTGAGACTTCTGCCCCGATGGCACGTTCCCGCACCCGGTTGGTAAAATCCTTGACCACTCCGTAATTGACATCTGCCTCCAGCAAAGCCAGACGCACTTCGCGCATCATGGCGTCAACGTCTGCTGCCGAGAGTTTGCCCCTGCGACGCAGCTGCTGGAAAATGTCATTCAGTCTGCCGGAAAGATTTTCGAACATGAACCATCACTGAAAAGAAATTGAACACTCTGCCCGTGTGTCGGGCAACAGGCGCAATTTTAGCCTGAAGAGATCGAAAGGTCAAGTGAAACCATTAAAAGGAAATGGCATACGCATGGAAGGCACTTTGAAATCAATGATCACTTGCTTTTCGTGAGTAACCTTTCATCGATTGGCGGGTTATTTGAATAGATAGATTGAGGCAATTAATGGAGGTTGATGGATGAGCAAGGTAATGGTTGTTACAGATAGCACATCATATGTTCCGCTCGAGCTTTTGAAGGGTCATCCCGTACAATTCGTGCCGCTGCAGGTGATATGGGGACAAACCACCTATCGGGATGGTGTGGATATTCAACCGGATGAATTCTATTCACGCCTGGGTCAGGATCCTGTAAATCCGAGTACATCACAGCCAACACCTGAAGAGTTCAAGAAGGTGTATGCCAGTTTGATTGAAGAAGGCTACGACATTCTGAGCATGCACATCTCTTCAAAACTTTCAGGCACCCTCGATTCAGCTTACCAGGCAAAAAAAGCCTTTCCTGGTGCGAAGATCACCATTGTGGATTCTCTGACCACCAGCATGGCACTGGGTTTCCAGGTGATGGCTGCTTCACGCATGGCAAAGATGGGTGCCACACTGGATGAATGCAAGGTGGTGGCTGAAAAGGCAGTCCAGCATACCGGGCTCTTCTTTACCCCGAGCACACTCGAATTCCTCCGCCGGGGTGGACGGATTGGCAACGCCGCTGCTTTCCTGGGTACGGTNNTACTCGACCTGGTGGAAGATCAAATCAGTCAAAGCAGAGGTACTGTACACCTGGCAGCCATCCAGGCTGGAGTTATCCAGAAGGGCGATGCACTTCTGGAAAAGGCACTGAAACGGTTCTCCTCCAGCCTTGTCAGCGACGCCGTCGTTGCCGGCATCAGCCCGGTCATCGGCACCCACGTCGGACCGGGAGCCCTGGGGCTGGCCTATATGGCAGATATGTAACGTTTAAAAGATCTTGATCTTCCAGGATCCCTGCAAAACAGGGGTCCTTTTTCTTAAGTTTTCCAATCAATTAATGGAGACCCTCAAATGGAGGAGTGCATTTCTGGTAAAATCAACGTGATTGAGTACATCCAGGAGACACAATGAAGCCATTCCCTTCCATCGGCATCCAAATTCCAGAAATCTATCTCCCCGAACCAGACATCGACCTGAACAAATGGGCTGTGATCGCCTGTGACCAGTTCACCTCGCAGCCTGAATACTGGCAAAAGGTGGCAGACCTGGTGGGTGATTCTCCTTCCACCTTGCACCTTGTTCTACCCGAAGTATATCTGGGGACAGCAGAGGAAACGAATCGGATCCATTCAACCCAGCAGGCAATGCGCGATTACCTGGTCAAGGGCGTGGTCAAGCCACACGAGGGTCTGATCTATGTGGAACGAACCGTGGAGGGAAAAACCCGCAGGGGTTTGATGCTGGCATTGGATCTGGAAAAGTACGACTTCAGCAAGGGTTCGCAATCATTGATCCGCGCCACCGAAGGGACCATACTTGATCGCCTTCCTCCACGTATGCGAATCCGTGAAGGTGCCAGCCTGGAATTGCCCCATATCATCGTTCTGGTGGATGATCCCGAGGACACTTTGCTCTGCCCCCTTGAAAGCCATAAAGGGGAATTTCCCAGGGCATATGATTTTGACCTGATGCTCGGCAGCGGTCATTTGAGCGGCTGGTTTGTGAATGATCCCGGTTTGCAGGAGGGTGTGATTGCTGCGCTTGAGCAATTGTCACAGCCCGAGCTTTTCCAAGAGAAGTATCAGGTGGGTGCTGACAAAGGTGTACTGCTCTTCGCCGTGGGCGACGGCAACCATTCACTGGCTACAGCCAAATCGATTTGGGAAAAACTCAAACCCGCTGTCGGCATGGACCACCCTGCACGGTACGCCCTGGTGGAGATTGAGAACGTTCACGATAAAGGTCTTGAGTTTGAACCCATTCACCGGGTGCTTTTCAACGTCAAATCAGACCCACTCACCGCGTTGAAGGACTTTTATCCTGGCCAGGTGACAAGCACCCCTGTGCCCGACCAGCAGCAGATGATCGCCATGGTCAGGCAGGCGGCACCGGGCGAACATCGCTTTGGAATGATCACCAACAAAGACTTCACCGTTATCTCTGTTGCCCATCCCGTCACCAATCTGGCAGTCGGGACGCTGCAGGCATTCCTCGATCCATGGATGAAAGCAGGCAACGCTGACCAAATGGATTATGTGCATGGTGATGACACTGTCTGTGAATTGGGTTCCCGTCCGTTGAACGTCGGTTTTTACTTTGCCGGAATTTTAAAGAACGATCTCTTCAAGACTGTGATCCTGGACGGCGTCCTTCCCAGAAAAACATTCTCCATGGGTGAAGCACATGAGAAGCGTTTCTACATGGAATGCCGCCGCATTACCCCGGAAGGAGAATGATGAGCGACTTGACTCTGCCAACCCCGCCCCACAAAATGGAACCCGGTCCCATCCGCTTTTCCGAGCTGCACGCCGAGCTCTACCCGGACTGCCGGAGAATCCATGTGACCGTGACTACCGAAGGTGAAGGGCATCGTCCCAGCCTGGATTTTCAGCTGAAGGATGCCTCAGGTACGACGATTTCACGTTCGGTAATCGTTGAGAACTATGATCAACAGACAGATTTCACCATGCATATTTTGAAATCTGACTATGCGATGCCATTGGCGCTTTATTGCAAAGCGTATTTTGACCAGACCGATTTCTCTGCCGAACAGACCATTCCGGTGACCGAAAGCTGAATAATTTCAAAATTGTAATGAACCGCCAGTTTGATNNTTCCATGTCGCAGACGGTACAATAATTGCATCACTTTCGGTATCGGTGGAGCTTTCCGCCTTGTTTACATTGATCTGGAGTCGTTCATGAGCTTTGCTCCCAAGCAAGGCAGTCCGTTTCGAACTTTGACCTATGGATTGATCCTTACGGTGGGTCTGCTCATCGTGGCTGGCTGTTCCCTGGTGAAACAATCCCCCACACCGACTTCCACTGTGGTCATTGACCCTTCGCTTTTCACCACACCAACAGCGAATCCACCCTCTACTTCTTCCATCGAACCCCCTTCCACCACGCAAACAACCATTCAAATGAACCCAAGTGCGGAAAATAACCACCAGGAAGACCGCATCGTTCTCTCCTTCGCCCAGGGAGGTCATGATCACATTTATGCTTACTATCCCCTTTCACAACCTTTTGTGCAGT
>DNOU01000062.1:0-2683 GCA_003501835.1 Anaerolineaceae bacterium
GCATCCTGTGGGAAGCCTTGCCGCCCGAAGCTCATCCGATGGGCATCGAGCGCTTCGCGGACTTTTTCCAGCAGCTTTACGGCAATGCGATTCTCGATGCCAAGGATATTTGCGGTTTGCTGCGCGTCGGCCAGATCGGCGACGTCAATTNNCGGCAGTGGCTGGTCGCCTCATGGACCAGTTTTCCAGCGGCAGTGTCTCAGCACCCACCCATGCCAATTATGACTTGAGCGAACGCGAACTGGAGGTGCTGACACTGCTGGCAGATGGAGCAGCCAACGCACACATTGCCAAACAGCTTTATCTATCTGAAGGTACGGTGCGTAATATCGTTAGCAATATCTTGCTTAAATTGGGTGTCGAAGACCGCACCCAGGCTGCCGTACTCGCCCTCAAGCAGGGCATCGTCCACAAGAAAAACATAAAATTATGACAATCTGCAACTAAATGACGTGAGTCATTGATGAGGATGACCCATACTACTGTAGAAAGTCAGTCAAGTTGGGTATCTTAATGGTATGAAACCAATTGTTCAGAAGGGAGAAGAAATGAAGAAAGTATTTGCATCTGTTACCCTGTTTGTGATCGCAGTGGCATTGGCTCTAAGCATGGCGGTGTTCCCTATGCAGACCGTTGCCGCTTCGGCAAACCAACAGCAAGTCACGCGAACACCCATCAGTAGGACATTTGATCAACAAATGTCTTACTCTCTGCAGCGTGAGCAAAATTGGTTGATGCGCCAGAATTTGCACTTGAACCAGGCGACCCAGATTGCACAGAAAGTGCAGGAAGCCATCAACAAAGCTCAGCAAGCCGGGTTGGATGTGGCCGATCTTCAAAATGCGTTGGATACATTCAATTCACAGTTGAGTGTAGCCCAGTCCAGCCATGATCAAGCGGCTGCCATCCTGGCCTCCCCCGCCGGTTTTGATGCCAACGGCAATGTGACCGACTCACAGGTAGCTCATCAGACGCTGGCCTCAGCCCGTGATGCTCTGCAGCAGGCGCATCTGACACTCACAAACGCCACCCTCACCTTGCGCACCGCATTCTTGAATTGGCGCCAAACCCATAATCTATAGGATGTAACCGTGAAAAAACACTTACTCATTTTTTCAATCGTTGTAGCTGCAAGTGTTTTGGTGTTGGCTGCCTGCAATCGTCCCAATTTGCGTCTGGGAAACACCAATCCAGCAGCGGCGGATACGACCCAGGCTGATAACACTGGTCTTCTGAAAAACACCACTGATTCCGCTCAAGCTCAGGCCACTCAAGCACCGGCAGCTACGGAGCAGCAATCGGGTGACTCAACCGCCAGCGGCAGCGCCATTAGCACAGATCTGAATGATCTTTCCAATATGTTTGATTCGCTGACGAACGATCTAAATTCAACCGACACCCTCAGCGACTTCAAATAGTTCGCGCAAAGAAAGCCTCAACCCGGAAGTCAAAACTGGCTTCCGGGTTTTCACATCGCTTGGTAAATTTCAGGAAAGCAAAGATGAAAAAAAATTTGAGCTTAATGTTATTAGTGATCTTTTTCCTCACCTCTTGCTCCGTGGCGAAACCCTCACCGGCAGCCGAATCTGGCAAAAGTAGCAGCTTGCCTTCGCTGGGTGCTGGGAATCACACACTCACACTAGCGGTGGATGGATTACAGCGGGAATATATCCTGCACGTGCCATCGGCGGTGCGCCAGGGTGGTCCTCTGCCTTTACTCATCGTGCTGCACGGTTCTTATGGAACCGGGCGTGAAATGCAAGTGGGTTTGGGTTTCGATGCTTTAGCCAACCAGCGCGGGTTTTATACTGCCTATCCGAATGCTTATCAGGAACCTGGACACATCCAGACAGCACGTTGGAACGATGGGCGTGGAACATTGAGTTCTTCTGCGCAGAATATCAACGATGTGAAATTCATCACGGCTATGATCGAGGATATTGCCGCCAAAGTGCCTCTCGACAAAAATCGGGTTTACCTCACCGGCGCCTCAAATGGAGGAATGATGGCTTACCGGCTTGGCTGCGAGACAACAGGCGTTTTTGCCGGTATTGCCCCGGTGATCGGGAATATTCCAGAGCCAATCTTTTCGACTTGCAATCCAACTGCACCCATTGATTTTCTCTCTATTAATGGCGGTTCGGATCCGATCATCCCGCTTGATGGCGGAACGGTTTGCCAGAATGTCCGCTTTGGCTGTGAGGGTGGCTCAGTGGTCTCACGTGAAGAATCGGTCAATAGATTTGCGGCAGCGGATGGCTGTTCACTTCAGCCAAGCCCAGAAATCCTGCCGCCCACTGTGAACGATGGCACCTGGGTAGAAAAACTAACTTACGCTGGTTGTCAAAATGGCACCAGCGTGGTCAGTTATATCGTGCAGCAAGGCGGGCATGCCTGGCCACCGAGAAAGCCGCAAGTGCGCTCAGGCGGCGCTCAGACCGGCAACCTGGACGCCACTAAGGTGATCGTTGATTTCTTTCTGCCCAATTAAGGATGCGAACCGGCTTTAAGGGGTCCTTCAAGGGAAACAGGGTTCTGAAAATGTAGCCCTGTTTCCTTCCATATTCTTTACCCTCATGTGCCATCAAATTGGCGAAATTGGGTTCGGTTTAGAAACAGGAGGAAAAAGCATGCACGAACACCACGATCAGCCTCTCTCATTGTGTAAACGTTTTGTGCATCG
>DNOU01000062.1:2786-4743 GCA_003501835.1 Anaerolineaceae bacterium
CAGACAATTTCAACACAATTCAGGTAATGCATTTGTCAAACCACTGTAAATTGAACTATAACCAACAGCATGCTAAAATTTTTATACAGTTAATAAGAAATTCAAATGATTTGGTGGCTTTCCTTTCGGGAGGTTGTAGTTCAACCGCTTGAGGAGGGAGCTTTTAAGTTCTGACAGGCATTTCCAACAGTCCCTTCCATTTTGGTAAAGAGAGATGACAGGCGCTCGAGTCTTACTCGTCGATGACGACCCGGCTCAAATCCAGGTGCTGAAGATGTTTCTTGTGCAGCAGGGGTATGAGATCTATACCTCTCTGGACGGCACCGAGGCGGTGAACCTGGCTACCCAGATCCACCCGGATATCATCCTGCTGGATGTGTGCCTGCCGGATATGGATGGCTATGCAGCCTGCCAGAAAATGCGGGAATTCACTTCCGCTCCGGTTATTTTCATCTCGGTCAAATGTGGTGAGCCAGATGTCATCCAGGGGTTCAAGAGCGGTGCAGATGATTACGTCAGCAAGCCTATTCGGCTGCATGAACTTTCTCAGCGCATGGAAAGCCGTATGCGCAATGCTTCGCAACTTCCGTCGATCAATATTTATCGCGACAAGTCGCTTTTTGTGGATCTGCGGCGAAAATTGGTGATGCGCAATGGAAATCTGGTCCACCTCACCCCGCTGGAGTTCAAATTACTGGTTTGCCTGGTGCATCACGCAGGTGAGGTCGTCAGCCACAAGGTCATTCTGAAGGAAGTATGGGGGCACTGCTACCTGGACGGTGTGACCAACCTCTCGCTATACATTCACTACCTGCGCGAGAAATTGGAGGATGATCCGGAGCATCCGGTGTACATCCGCAGCGAATGGGGCTCTGGATACTGGTTCTCGGTACAGAACGAAGAGCCAATCTGAACTGCATCGGTGCAAAACCAATCCCGGATCCTGGTTGCAGGTTTCGGGATTATTTCTACCTAAAATTCTAGCTCCCCCTTCGGGCGGTGACCACCAGGTTGGGGCTGGAGTGGGGATCAAAAGACTCGCCGGACATTCCGCCCAGGCTGGTGCTACGGGTGAACCCGCTCCTGGTCAATGCGGCGAGTACCACCTGTTCAGTCTGGGGGTAAAGCATGGTGGAGGTGACCTTTGCCTGCCAGTCGGCACCACGGCGGCGTTTCAGGGTAATCATGTTAAATCGGATCAAGCCGTCGGCTTCAAAATCGTAAAAACGCTGGAATAACCATTCATGTTCAGCATCGCTGAACGCTTCTGCGGGCATCCAGCGGTTGAGGCTGCTCATCACAGAGTCGAAGTTGCGGCTTTGCAGGATCAATAACCCTCCAGGCCGCAGGCAGCGTGCAAAATCGGTCACAGTTTCATCCAGCTCCTGAAGAGTTAGCACGTGCGGCAGTGAATTTCCAAGACAAAGCAGCACGTCGAACAATTGATCAGGAAAGGTCTTCTGTAATTGACCAAATCCCGCCACTCTAAATTCAATGTTCATCCCGGCTGTCGCGGCATTGCTTTTTGCGCGCTCGATCATCCTGGGGCTCAGATCGGCGCCGGCGCAGACATACCCCAGCTGCGCCAGGGCGATGACATGCATACCGGTGCCGCAGGCAGCATCAAGAATCCGCGGCGCGCCTGCTTTTCCTTCACCTTTAATCAAGCGCTCGAGCAGTGGAATTTCAAAATTAAGGCGGTTCGTCCAATGGGTGAAGCGATCATAATCCTCCGCCAGTGAGTCATACATGGGAACTTCAGTCATTTTTTCGTCTCCAATCGTGGCATCCAACATGGAACGGATGCCAGGGAATGTTCATGGGATTCGCTGTATCTTTTTTCAATGAAATTCCGGGGTGGATCAAGTGGTGCGGGGTTTCCTGCGTCCAATCGTCCAAACGCCAGCAATCCCCTGAGCATGGCAGCCATGCCTGCCAGGAAACACAGGTTGCCATT
>DNOU01000011.1 GCA_003501835.1 Anaerolineaceae bacterium
ATCGCGTTTGCGAATGCGGCGGTCACGGGTGGCGTACCACATGCTCTTCAAACGGGCTTCATTGGCGCGCTTGATTAAACGATGGCGGGAACCGAACTGGCCTTTGGTATAGGCTAAAACTCTTTTATGTCGCAGATGACCTTTGGGGCCACCCTTTACACGTGCCATAACTGACTCCTTTGCGAACCCCTGGGCGCCGGTTCATCAACCTGTTGCATGCACCCAACAGCTGCACTAAAAATGGATACGAACGGTCTGCCGAACTAGCCTTTCATGTTTGGGGCGAGACGTTTGACCTTCTGAATGGTCTTCTTGCCTTTTACGGTGACCATTTCAGTAAAGAGCGCTTTGGTGCGATCCGAGGTGCGGCGGCGCAGATGGCTCTTGCCTCCCTTGGTGCGGACCAAGACGCCCGACCCGCTCAGGCGGAACCTCTTGGAAGTCGCCTTGTGGGTCTTCAATTTGAATTTGCCTGTCTTTTGCTTGCGTGGCACAGCGAACTCCTTTAACAAATATCGCGGTTGTTTTCGCAACCGCGAATTATACCAGAATTTTCACTGCATGGGTTTACAAAACTTCCCTGGATTCGGTCTTTTCGGGTTCAGCGGCTTTCTTTTTGCCTGTACGGGAAGGAGCCAGCACCATGCTCATGGTACGTCCTTCCATGCCGGGCGCCTGTTCAATGGTGGAAATGTCAGAAAGTTCTTCGGCGATCTCTTTCAAGTCCTCGAGGGCGATCTCGGGGTAGGTGATCTCACGACCGCGGAAGCGGATGGTGACGCGTACTTTGTTGCCTTCTGCCAGCCAACCGCGGGCATCACGGGTTTTGAAACCGCGATGATGTTCGTTGGTTTTGGGTCGCAGCCGAATTTCCTTGACTTCGATCTTGGTTTGAGCTTTACGGGCTTCGCGTTCTTTTTTGGTGCGTTCGTAGAGGAACTTCCCAAAATCCAATACACGGCATACGGGGGGATCTGAGGTGGGGGAGACTTCCACCAGGTCAAGCTCTGCTTCACGGGCAATCTGAAGCGCTTTTTGTATGGGTACCACGCCGTAATTTTCATTATTGGGACCGATGAGACGAACTTCCGGCACCCGGATCATTTCATTTACGCGAAAATTCTGTGTACTGATAGTGCTCTCCTTGAGCGGGCAAATATTTAAGACAAGCCCGTTCTTTGACGGGCTTGAATTTCTTAGATCATACCACAATCAAAGCGTTATAGTCAATAAAAATGGAGCGTTGAATATCGGGAATGCCCACCGAATGTCCTGAACATGGCTTCAACATGGCGCACTCGGCCTTGCCTGACACGATGAACATCCCGAACGTTGCGGTATTTGCATCCCGAGTGAAGCGAATCGGGTCGTATGTGAGCGCGACGGGACGTCGGCATTGCTTTGGAGATGTCAATCAATTACATCAGTATCGCAAATTCCTCACCTGGTTTGGAATGAGGTTTTAATCCCCTCTCCATGCGCTTGCAGTGCTTCCCTCTCCAGGGCATTTTAGCCTGGAAGAGGGATTTACGGTGAGGAATTCCAGATCAGAAATGGTTCTAAAAGCTCAAATTTTCTTATCAATTTCTTCCAACGCCAGCTGGATGAAATCCGCCTGGCTCATGGGGCCAGGGTTTTCGCCACTGCGCAAACGCAGGGCGACCTGTCCGTTCTCCATTTCCCTGTCTCCAACGACCAGCATGTAGGGGANNCCTTTCTCCTTAAGCCTGGCAACGACTTCCCTGGAATAATCGAGGTGCCGGTCGGCAATGGGGATGACGACTGCCTGATCCGGTGCCAGCCATGCAGGGAAGGCACCGGCGTAATGCTCTATCAAGACTCCCAGGAAACGTTCGGTGGAGCCGGTGACGGCGCGGTGCAACAGCACCGGGGTGTGCTCCTGACCGTCTTCACCGATGTATTTACAACCCAGGCGTGCCGGTTGGATGAAATCCACCTGGATGGTGGAGAGCTGCCAGTCGCGACCGAGAACATCACTGGCAATAAAGTCAGCCTTTGGTCCGTAGAAGGCAGCCTCGCCTTCGGCGACGAAATACTCAAGTCCGCTGGCATCCATGGCGGACCTCAATGCCGCGGTAGCTTTGTCCCATTTTTCATCGTCCTGCACATACTTGCCCGTCTTTCCGCGCAGTGAAAGCCGTACACGGTAGTTGCTGAAGTTGTAGGTGTTCAATACCTCGCGGATCAGATCCAGGGCAAGTTTGAATTCGCTTTCGATCTGATCAGGGGTGCAGAAAATATGGCAATCGTCCTGGGTGAGCGAACGCACACGGGTGAGCCCCGTCAGCTCTCCGGTCTTTTCATAGCGGTAGAGCGTGGCAAACTCAGCAAAGCGCAACGGAAGCTCGCGGTAGGAATGCAGTCCCATCTCGTTAAAGAGGGTCATGTGACTGGGGCAGTTCATGGGTTTTAGGCGGAAGGTTACGTTCTCATCCACCATGGGCGGGAACATGGAGTCCTTGTAATTATCATAGTGACCTGAGCGGCGGTAGAGATCTTCCTTCACCACGTGTCCCGTCCAGACATGCTGGTAGCCGTAGCGCGTTTGGGTATCGCGGACGTACTTTTCCATCAAGTAGCGTAATATTTCACCCTTGGGGGTGAAAAGCGGAAGACCGGGTCCCACATCCTCGGAGAAATAGAACAGCCCCAGTTCCTTGCCCAGCTTGCGATGGTCACGCTTTTTCGCTTCTTCCAGGCGCCACAGGTACTCCTTAAGCTCCTCCTGCGATTCCCAGGCAGTGCCATAGATGCGCTGTAGCATGGGACGTTTCTCGTCGCCACGCCAGTAGGCACCCGCAACAGACATCAATTTGATGGCATTCGGGTTGATCTCAGAAGTGTTTGCCACGTGGGGTCCGCGGCAGAGATCGGTGAAAGTGGAATCGGTATAGAGAGAGATTTCAGGCTTTTCGTTGATGGGATTGCCATGTTCATCAAATCCGCCGGATTCCAGGCCTTCGATCAATTCAATCTTGTACGGTTGATCANNTTGGACTGGATGATCTCGCGCATCCGTTTTTCGAGCGATTCGAGATCATCAGGAGTAAGCGGACGGGGGAGATCGAAATCGTAATAGAATCCTTCTTCAATGGCGGGTCCAATGGCGATTTTTGCGGTGGGGAACATTTCCAGGACCGCCTGCGCCATGACATGAGCGGTGGAGTGCCGCACACGGTAGAGATGTGAATCCTGGTATCTTGCTTCTTTTAATTCTGGCATCCTGTCCTCCTGTGAACCTGACAAGAAATGGTTTTGAGGGGTATTTAAAAAGAAAACCCCACCCAATTCTGGAGCGGGAGTGATCTCACGCGGTTCCACCCAGATTCACTGCGCTTTGATCTGCAGCAATCTCGTTTGACCGGTAACGGGGTCAGCCGTGCGCCTTACTTGGTGAACTCTTTCAGGCAGCCACTCACAGGTGGTTTTCACCGCTTGCGATTGAGGAATTCACACCTTGCATCCTCTCTCTGAAACCGCACGGACGGTTAATCTTCCTGGTCAACGTGTTATGCGTGCATTATAACCATTTGGGAGAAGTAAAGCAAGGAGAAGTGCAGGGTATTGGCGG
>DNOU01000137.1 GCA_003501835.1 Anaerolineaceae bacterium
GTTATCAGCCGGATTCACAAGGAACTGCCCACAGAGCTCATCTTTGAAGGGAATCCGTTGGATCCGACCGTGCTGGAGAAAGCAGGCATCAGTGATGCGCAGGTGTTTGCAGCCACGCTGACTAATGATGAAGCGAACCTGACCCTATGCTACTATGTGCGCGAGACTTTCCACACCCCGCGTACAATCGCCCGGGTGAACAATCCTCGTAACGCCTGGCTTTTTGATGAGAAATTTGATGTGGATGTAGCAGTCAATCAGGCAGATATCCTTTCCCGTCTGATCCAGGAGGAGATGTCACTGGGTGACATGATGACCCTCTTGCGATTACGCAAGGGTAGATACTCTCTCGTCGAAGAGAAAATCCCGCCCAATGCGGTCGCCATTGGAAAAGCCATCAAGGATATCGCCCTTCCTGAGAATTGTGTTATTGCTGCCATTATCAGACAGGGTGAAGTGGTGGTACCAAGAGGAATCACCGAATTTGAAGTGGGTGATGAAGTGCTTGCAGTAACCGATATGGAAGGCGCCCGAGAACTTTCCATCCTGTTTTCTCCGTCAGCCACGGTCAAATAACCACGGTCAAATAACCTAGACCAATTGACGTCCCTGCGGTATAATGACCGCCTGACTGTCTTATTTATTTGCTTGAGAGGAATTTGGAATGACCAAACGTACTTATCAACCGAGAATTCATCGTCGTGTCCGTGTGCACGGTTTTCGCGCCCGCATGGAAACCGCAGATGGCCGCGAAGTACTGAAACGACGCCGCGCAAAAGGCCGCCGCAAGTTGACAGTGACCATGAACAACCACGTAAAACGAATTCAGTGGTAACGGTCAAATCCAATTCCAGCCCTTTGAGAAGAATGAGGTTGAGGTGTGAGTAACGGGCAGGGATTAAGTGAATCGCAAGCATCGAATAGTACGGGAAACCGATTTCAAGCGGGTGCGGGATGAAGGAAAATCAATTGCCCACCCGCTTATTGTGTTGATCACCGCGGACGGAACAGCAGAAACAAGCCGGGCAGGGATTATCACTTCGAAATCCATTGGCAAAGCAGCACAACGAAACCGCGTTCGGCGCCAACTGCGAGCCATTCTTTCCTCACTGATGCCCAAATTGAAGGGAAATGTGGATATGATCATCATCGCCCGGAAAGCGATTCTAAATGCAGAATTCTGTGATATACGCAAAGCAGTCGTCCAATTGCTGGTGCGTGAGAAGTATCTGGAAGAAAATGACCACACATGAAGATCAAGATGTCGTAAGAGAACCAAGGCTCAGAGACCTGCCTTTTACAGTATGGAATTTGCCGCGTTGGATTTTATTGGCGCTCATTCGCGCCTACCAGGCCGTGATCTCGCCAACTTTGCCCCCGGATACCTGCCGTTTTTATCCTTCATGCAGCCATTATGGCTACCAGGCAATCTACAAATACGGAGCGATAAAAGGCGGTTTGATGGCAATCTGGCGGTTGCTGCGATGTAATCCGTACAATGCAGGCGGGTTTGACCCGGTTCCTTAAGAACGCATGAATTCAGGTATAATCGTACTCAACCCATCTATCAAGGGAAAATCGACTGTATGAAAATGAAAATGCTCCCATTGCTCTCCGTCCTTCTCCTGGCCGGAATACTCCTCTCCGCTTGTACGAGTGGTGCCTCCACCGCCAGCAGCTGGGCAGGAGCAACGTTGGCGAATGATGCGATCTATTTCGCCGGTACCACACAGGTGTTTGCCCTCAGACCCGATAATGGCAATAGCATCTGGTCCTATCCAGAAAATGGTTCAGCATCTCGAATATTCCTTGCGGCTCCCACTGTGTCAACCGATCAAGTCATTGCTGGTGATTATGTTGGCGGATTGGTCAGTCTGAATGCCAAAGACGGTTCCGAGAATTGGACTTTCAGCGAAGCCAAGGGAAAATATGTTGGCAGTGCACTTGCCACTGACACGATGATCATTGCCCCGAATGCCGACGGCAACCTGTATGCCCTCGATCTGCAAGGGAAACTGGTTTGGAAATTCGCTGCCAACAATGCTTTCTGGTCTCAGCCTGTTACAGACAGCCAGAATGTTTACGCATCTTCGCTTGACCACTATCTCTATGCAGTGGATTTGAATACCGGGGAACAATTCTGGAAGGCTGACCTGGGCGCAACACTGGTTTCATCTCCGCTGCTTGACTCTGGTGTACTTTACCAGGGCTCGATCGATGGTGTGATGAATGCGGTGGATGCTGCCACCGGCAAGATCAAGTGGGCTCAAAAATTGGATGCAGGCATTTGGGCTACACCGGTGCTGAGCAATGGAAAACTCTACTTTGGTGATCAAAAAACCAAGATCTATATCCTTGATGCCGCGAATGGAACCATCGAACAATCCATCGATGTTGGCGCGGCAGTGATCGGCAGCGGAGTTTTGATTAACGACGGGATCGCTTTTGGTACAGAATCTGGCGACCTGGTAATGATCGGGTTGGACGGTAGAAAACTCTGGTCTCGTACCATTGGCGGAATGATTTACTCCAACCTTGTGTCGAACGGCACGATTGTCCTGGTCGTCGAGACTCAGGGAGACAGACCTCTGGTGGCATTGGATACGAACGGCACCGAGATCTGGTATTTTGCTGGTAAATAAGGATGGCATAAAACATGTGGGATACACTCATCATTACCCCATTTATTAATTTTCTTCTTTGGATCTACAGCCTGATCGGGAACTTCGGCGGGGCGATCATTTTGTTCACGCTGGTCACCCGTCTTGTTCTTTACCCTCTGACTGCCAGGCAGATCAAGAGCTCACAGGCAATGCAGGAGGTGACCAAGAGCAAGCGCTACCTCGAGATCCAGGAAAAGTACAAGAATGATCGGGAAAAAATTGCCCAGGAGCAGATGAAGCTCTACCAGGAATTGAAGATCAGCCCCCTGTCATCATGCCTGCCAACCCTGCTGCAATTACCGATCATCTTCGGTCTTTACCAGGCGCTGATCCAGGCATTGGCATCTGCCCCCATTGACATGCTCAAGCTCACCCGGCACATCTATCCGGCTTTGCTGAATGTGTCAGACCTGCTGCCTTTGAACAGCAAGTTTCTCTGGATGGACATGGGAATGCCGGAGCGGGTTTTCATTCCAGGATTGAGTTTTGGAATTCCGGTGCTGGCCATCATTGTGGTCATCACCACTTATATTTCCTCAAAGGTCATTACGCCTCCTCCCGCGGCTGGAGCAAACGATCAAAGTGCAATGATGACGAACATGATGAACATCTACATGCCGTTGTTGATGGGATGGCTGGCCTGGACGCTTTCATCGGGCTTGGCGCTTTATTTTGTTGTTCAGAACCTCGTCCAAATTGGGCAGTATGCAGCCTCTGGAAGAGTGTATTGGGGAAACTTGCTCCCGAAGCCAAAGCAACAGGCGACAAAACAGACGACAAAACAGACCACCAAACAAACCACAAAACAAATCGCGAAGAAACCTTAAGTCAAAATTTGAGGTGAACATGAACGAAGAGAAGACAACGCTCGAGATCATTGATTCTTCCGTCGATGCCGCGATTGAAAGAGGTCTTGAGCAATTGGGTTTGACCAGGGATGACATCGAAATTGAAGTGCTGGATGCAGGCAGCAGGGGAATTCTAGGTTTAGGCGGCCGCCAATCCCGGATCCGAATCTCGATCAAGGGAGAGACTGGTCAGCCTGGGACCGAAATGCCGGCAGCGGCGGAGGTTGAGACGGTTAAACCTGCAGCGGTCATCAAGGAAACAGAGCTGAGCGAGGAAGACCAGCAGGCATTGAAGGTCGCCAGGGATGTGGTCTTTGAGCTGTTGGAACGTATGAAGGTCAAAGCCCAGATCACTTCTTATTTTGTCGAACCTGTGGACGAGAATGATGAACGTCTGGTAATGGTGGATATCCAGGGGAATGACCTGAGCATCCTCATTGGCAGACGTTCGGAGACGCTCAATGCCCTCCAGTATATTGCCAGCCTGATCGCCAGCAAGGAATTGGGCAAATGGCTGCCATTGATGATTGATGTACAGGGCTACCGTCAACGCCGAGAGCGTCAACTACGCCAGCTTGGTCGAAAGATGGCGGATCAGGCTGTGCAGACTGGAAAGCGTCAGATTCTGGAACCCATGCCAGCCAATGAGCGCCGCATCATTCACCTCGAATTGCGCAATCATCCCCTGGTCACCACTGAAAGCACCGGGGAAGAACCCTTCCGGAAAGTAACCAT
>DNOU01000129.1 GCA_003501835.1 Anaerolineaceae bacterium
TCAATGTGGCTGCAAGTGAGGCCGCCTTACTGGTTGAAATGGATTTTACGGGAGAAATGAAGAGTGACCTCAGCCGCGACCTGGCATTTGTGGCCGAACTGCGGCAGGGAACAGAACTCGTCAGCCGGCAGTCGGCATTTTTTGTGCCGACCAAGCATCTCAACCTGAGGGACCCGGAGATTCAAACAAATATCAAACTCGAAGCGGGATCGCTCTACATCCAGTTGTTTGCCCATTCGTTTGCCAGATTGGTGGAATGTGCGCTTGAAGATGCTGACGTGGTTTTCAGTGATAATTACTTTGACCTGCCGGCGAACAGGACTGCGACCATCACCTGCCCGGTGCCTGATGGCTGGAAACTGGAAGATGCAGTCAAGGCGCTGCGCATAAGTTCTGTATACAATTCCTATGCCCATGGTGCATCTGGCACCTGAGCCATTCAAAATAGTGAGGTGAAACCATGTTCGATTCTATGCTATCCATTATTTCAAAGATGAGTCTTGAAGAAAAAGCCGCCCTATGTACAGGGGCATCCGCCTGGAACACCGTGAGCTTTGAACACCTGGGTATCCCGGAAATGATCGTTTCTGATGGACCGCACGGATTGCGGCGGGTGGTCGATCCCCAAGGTTTGACAGAGGAAAGTATTCCTTCTACTTGCTTTCCCACCGCTTCGCTCACAGCAGCCACCTGGGATGTGGATTTGATCCGTAAAATGGGTGAGGCCCTGGCTGAAGAATGTATCGCTCTTGATGTGGACGTCCTTCTGGGGCCTGGAACGAATATGAAGCGCTCTCCCTTGTGCGGCAGAAACTTTGAGTATTTCTCCGAGGATCCCTTCCTGGCGGGAGAGATGGCTGCAGGTTACATCCAGGGAATGCAGAGCAAAGGCGTGGGTACTTCGCTAAAGCATTTTGCTGCCAACAATCAGGAGTTCAGTCGTTTCACCATCAACGTTGATGTGGATGAGCGGACCCTGCGCGAAATTTACCTGACCGCCTTTGAAAAAGCCGTCATGCAGGGAAGACCCTGGACAGTGATGTGCTCTTACAACAAGATCAACGGCTTCTATGGATCGGAAAGCTACCACCAACTGACCGAGATCCTCAAGGGCGAATGGGGCTTCGAAGGTTTTGTGGTTTCTGATTGGGGAGCAGTGCATGACAGAGTCGCCTCGTTAAATGCCGGGTTGGATCTGGAGATGCCGGGACCGATGGAACACCGCGTCAAAGCCGTGGTGGACGCTGTGCGTTCTGGTGAGCTCGAGGAGGCAAAGCTGGATGAATCTGTACGCCGCATTCTAAATATTGTTTTCAGAGCAAAGCAAACCCCGAAAAAAGGCGGTTTTAATGCGGATGACCACCACGAATTGGCGCATCAAATTGCTTCTCAGGGTATGGTGCTGCTTAAGAACAACGGTGTTCTGCCCTTCAGGGGACTGAAGCGCCTGGCAGTGATTGGAGATTCTGCCAGGAACCCCCACTTCCAGGGCGGCGGTAGTTCACACGTCAATCCCACCAAAGTGGCGATTCCATTTGATGAACTGCAAGCCGTGGCCGGCGGCGTGGAATTGACCTATGCCCAGGGATATCCTGCCGAACCTTCATTCAGGCAGGATCTGATCGACGAGGCTGTGAAGGTCGCCAAAGCAGCGGAAGCTGCTGTTCTCTTCATCGCCCTGCCCTCGTACTCTGAATCGGAAGGATACGACCGCAGTGACCTTGATCTCCCTGCCCAGCAGAAGGCACTGATCCGGGCAGTATGCGAAGTCCAGCCCAACACGGTGGTTGTGCTGAACAATGGCGCACCCGTGGTGATGAGCAACTGGATTGAGGGTACCGCAGCGGTGCTTGAAGCCTACATGATGGGACAGGCTGGCGGGAAAGCGGTTGCCGATATCCTGTTTGGAAAGGTCAATCCAAGCGGTAAACTGGCAGAAACTTTCCCGCTCAAGCTGGAAGATACACCTGCGGTGCTCAACTGGCCGGGCAGTGCAGGAACGGTGCGCTACGGGGAGAATCTCTTTATTGGCTACCGCTATTATGACTTCAAACGGCTACCGGTCTTGTTCCCCTTTGGCTTTGGCTTGAGCTATACTACCTTCTCGTACAGTAATGCCCGGGTTTCTGCAAATTCTTTCAGAGATTCCGAAGGTGTCACCGTTTCTGTGGACGTGACCAATACTGGTAAAATGGCCGGGAAAGAAACGGTTCAGGTTTACGTGCACGATCATTTGTCACGCCTGGTGCGGCCCGAAAAAGAACTTAAAGGTTTTGCGAAGGTGGATTTGCAGCCCGGCGAAACCAAAACCGTCTCGATCAACCTGGACTTTCGCTCATTCGCCTATTACCACCCGACGTACAAACAATGGATCACCGAAGATGGTGAATTTGATATTCTGATCGGTGCATCTTCAACGGATATCCGTCAAAAATTGACTGTGACCCTGGAATCCACCATCAAACTGCCTTGTCTGCTTAATCGCGAATCGACCATCCGTGAATGGCTGGAAGACCCCCGTGGTAAGGTGGTGTTTGATTCGTTCTACAGGCAAATCGAAGCCGATCTTCGTAAGACCTCCGCCAGCAATGAGGAGCAAGAAGAGGGAAGTGAGCAAAATAAAACAGCTCCCATGGGATTGGACCTCATGGATATGGTGAAAGACATGCCGCTTGAAGGAGTGTTGCAGTTCATACGCGGTGCGCTGAACGTCTCGGTAGAAGAAACAGTGCAGGCATTATTGAAGCAGGTGCACAGCCAGGCATAGAAGGAACATGATGGAAAACAGGGATGTCATCAAAGCACCCCTGTTCTACTTTAATCGGCTGCAGGGGCGATTGATTAAATCGTTACCGTTTCGCAATCGTATTCATCCTTACAGGTTATGTCAATCGCGTGCCCCTCGCTGGTCGTTTTTTTCGCGACCCGGAGGACGATGGTTGAGCTTTGATGAAAGAACATCCTCATATTGAAAAACTTTTGTGAAATCGA
>DNOU01000093.1 GCA_003501835.1 Anaerolineaceae bacterium
ATCTTTGAAGATGCCATCACAGTGGCGGAGGAGAAATTGGGGACGCTCTATCAAAATAGTGAGGTCATCGTTGACGAAAAATGAACATCATGCTACCTGATTTTCGAGTTCGCCAGCGGGATTATTTATTGGAGATCTCCCGGGCACTCACCCGGGAATTGGACCTGGATAAGCTGCTCGAACGAATTCTCACAATCTCGATGGAAATGCTCGCCGGTCAGGCAGGATTGATCGCCCTCCGTAAAGAAACGCAGGGTTGGCAGATCAACGTCAGCAAAGGTCTGCCCCAGGCATTTTTACGTTTTATCGAACCCCAGCTGGCACAGATCCCGGAATTTGAAGACCCACAGGACGTTGAGCTGAATATGGTCAACCGCATCTTTGCCGAGTTGACCCAGGCAACCACCATGGGCAGGCTTTCCTCCTTTGCCTTGCCTCTGATCACGGGTCCCCGCGTGGTGGGTGTGATCATCATATTCCGGGGATATGCTGCTTTCACCGAAAATGATCGCGCAGTATTAAGCAACTTTGCCAACCAGGCAGCCATTGCAGTCAAAAACGCCCAGTTGTACACACAGGTGAACAACGACCGTCAACGCATGGACGCTCTGATCGATGTGGCAGCCGACGGTATCCTGATTCTCAAACCTGATCTCAGTGTGGAACGAGTCAATTCCGCATTTTCATTCATTGCCGGAGGCAGACCAGCTGATTACCAGGGTTTGCCTCATTCCCAGGTGATCCAATGGCAAAATCCTCCTGAAGGTCAAACGCTGGAAACCGCAGTTGCAAATGGTTGGCCGTTGACCTCCCACGCCACACTTTATGTGGAAGGTGATTTGAAGCGCAAGGGCTCTCCCATCCCCATCCCGGTGGGCATCTCGTACGCTCCTTTGCTTTCCCCTGATGGGTCACTCCTGAATGTCATCACCACGGTGCGCGATATCACCCGTTTTCGCCAGGCAGATGAACTCAAATCCACTTTCATCTCCGTGGTCAGCCACGAACTCAAAACACCCGTGGCGTTGATCAAAGGCTACGTCAGCACCTTACGCCGTGAGGATGCGCGCTGGGATCGAAAAGTGGTCAACGAAAGCCTGCAGGTCATCGAAGAAGAAGCCGACCGTCTCGCTGAGTACATCGAAAATCTACTGGATGCTTCCAGGATGCAGGCAAGTGGATTCAATTTGAACTTCACCGATGTTCAATTGAGTGATCTCATTCAGCACACGGTCAACCGGTTGCAAACCCAGACCTCCAAACATACCCTGGTGGTGGATATTCCCCAAGCGCTGCCTGTCATTCAGGCGGATGAGGTACGGATCAACCAGGTGCTTTCGAATCTGATCAATAACTCCATCAAATACGCTCCTGGTGGAGAGGTACGTGTGCGCGCGGTCCAAAAGGGGCAGGATATCATTATCTGCGTCAGTGATGAAGGACCGGGTATCAACCCCAACGATGCCCCGCACATCTTCGACCGCTTTTACCGCTCACCGGACGCAATCCTTAACACAAAAGGGGCAGGTCTCGGATTGTACTTGACAAAGGAGATCGTCAGCGGGCATGGAGGAGAAATCTGGGTGGATACCGAAGAGGGCAAAGGTGCGCGCATCTGTTTCTGCCTGCCCGTAAACCGGAACTAAACCTCCAAATTTCAAAAATTCTTTTAAATTCAATCGTTGAATTTCTGACACAACATTTATAAATCCCTAAATGCCTGATGGTATAATCGGGAAGTATATATTTTGAAGATAACGAGAGACGCATGGCTAAAATTCAAACCACCTGCCCGCGCTGCCGCCAACCCCTGCTTGTCGAGGTGCAGCAGCTCTTTGATATGAGCACTGATCCTACGGCAAAGCAGAAGCTGCTCAGCCGCACCACCAACGTGGCACACTGCAACAATTGTGGCTATGAAGGGATGATCGCATCACCTGTTGTCTACCATGATCCGGGTAAGGAACTGCTGCTCACTTTTTTCCCGCCTGAAATGGGTGTCACCATGGCAGACCAGGAAAAACAGATCGGTCCGTTGATCAAGCAGGTAGTCAACGCCCTGCCCAACGAGAAACGCAAAGGGTATCTCTTTCAACCGCAGACCATGCTCACCTTCCAGACGATGATCGACCGCATTCTTGAAGCCGACGGCATTACCAAGGAAATGATGGAAGCCCAACAGAAGCGCGTCAATGTGATCCAACGCCTATTGACAACGCAGAAATCGGAAGATCGCATCGCCATTATCAAACAGGAAGAAAGCCTGATCGATGGTAATTTCTTTGCCATTCTGTCCACTTTGATCGAATCCACCATCACGCAGGGCGATGAGAAATCCGCCCAGGTGCTGGCCGGTATCCAGAAGGAATTGCTGGAAAACACTGCCGTCGGACAGGATCTACTGGCGCAAAACCAGGAAGCCCGTGAAGCGGTTAAGACATTGCAGGAGGCCAGTAAGAACGGCCTGACACGCGAGAAGCTCCTGGACATCATCACCGAGGCGAAAACCGATAATACCCTGGTCACACTCGTATCACTTGCCCGAAGCGGTTTGGACTACCAGTTCTTCCAGGTGCTGAGCGAACGAATTGACAGGGCAAATGAAGACCAGAAACCCCGCCTCATTGAACTGCGCGACAAATTATTGAAAATCACCCGCGAGATCGATGAGGAGCTTCAGAATCGCCTGCAGGCAGCACAGGATCTCCTGGAGGAGATCCTGAAATCGGACAAAATCGAGGAGGCAGTGCAGGAAGTTCTTCCCGAGTTGGACGAGACATTCTCACACGCCATTCAGGTCGAATTTGAGAAAGCTCACAAGGCTGGTGACCTGGAGCGGATTGAAAAGATCCAGAAGGTCATTTCCACCCTCGAAAAAGCCAGCACTCCCCCGCCCGAGATCGAACTCATTCAAAAGTTGATCGACGCGGTCGATGGACCTTCACGGGACCGGCTGCTCGAAGAAAACGCCTCACTGGTAAATGATGAATTCTTGAAATCGTTCAATGCCATCATCGCCGAAGGCGAAACCCGAGAGCAGGCACCTGAACTGCTCAACGCCCTACGTGAAGCATATAAATCTGCGTTACGCTTCAGCATGATGAAGAATCTAAAGGGATAAACCCGACCGGGAGAGAATCAATGAGCTGCCGAAAGCAGCTCATTTTCTTAATTGATTTTCCAGCCTCAAGCCATGCCCCCGCACCGTGACGATGTACTGATGGTTGGGGTCCACTTCCGCCAGGCGATCCCGCAGACGGCGGATCAGGGCATCCAGCGCTTGTTCCGATACCCCGGAGGCAGATTCATCCTCCCAGATGGCGGAGATCAACTCATCCCTTTGAACCACTTTTCCAGGCTGTCTG
>DNOU01000149.1:0-2707 GCA_003501835.1 Anaerolineaceae bacterium
AGTTTTGCATGGATCACCTTCTACTCAAATAATGTGGCTTTAATCATAGACCGATTATATCAGACACATCTCATAAAATTTTAAGCAAAAAATAACCTGAACCAACATTCAGGATTTTTTCAGAAACAGAATTGTTAAAAATTTATGGAATCCCCCACAGCCGGATAGTGCCGTCACTGCTGCCCGAGGCGAGCAGTGTGCCATCGGAAGAGAAGTTTATAGAGTTTACCGAATCATTATGATCATCCAGTGTGTCAATGGGGTCACTGCTTGCCAGGTTCCAAAGGCGAATTGTGCCGTCTTTACCCCCTGAAACCAGGACTGTATTATCGGATGAGATGGCAGCGCTGTTCACCAATCCCTCATGGCCCTCATAAATGCCAAAAAAGCCGCTGGCAAGGTCCCAAACGCGCAGGGTCTCATCCTCACTGGCAGAAGCCAGCTTGCTTCCGTCGGGAGAGAAAGCTACGAAATGAACCGCATTTTTATGGCCCTCCAATGTGCGGATAAGTTCGCCGCTTTCCACATCCCACATACGAATTGGACCGTATTTACCACCTGATGCCAGGGTCTTGCCATCAGGGGAGAAATCCAGGCTGACAACATCCGCCGTTTGCCATTCCAAAGTGTTGGTCTGCCACTCAAACGTTCGCAGGATCGCATCAGTGCCAATATCGCGCAGGTAAATAATACCTTCAGTACCCGAAGCTACCGACCGCCCGTCCGGTGAAATCGCCATACCGACATTGGCCTCCAGGCTGCGAGTAAGATTGCCGCTCTCTACATCCCACAGTTCAATTCGCCCCTGCCAATCCTTTGCAGCCAGGCTTTTACCATCCGGCGTGAAGCGCACATTCCTGGCAGATTCCAAGTTGCCGCTCAACCTGTAAAGGATACTTGCGGAGCGAAGATCCCAAAGATGGACCAACCCATCCCTACCGCCAGAAGCTAATACTATTCCATCTGGCGAAAGATCCACAGAATATATACCACTGGCTTTCCAATCGAGGGTCTCCGTCAGCTCCCCGCTGTCAACGTCCCAAAATTTGACCTGTCCGGATCCACCGCCAGAAACCAATTTTTCACCATTTGGAGAAAAAGCCAGGACCCCGGATTGCGCCTGCAGCTGATGAATGGTGGCACCACTACGGACATCCCAGATGCGGACCCCGCCGTAGCCATCACTGGAGGCAAGGATTATTCCATCTGGAGAGAAAACCACATGATTGACGAAGGTGGTATGTCCCTCAAGTGGTGATAGGGTTGCCCCACTGGCAACATCATAGAGCCTGATTGCCCCCTCACTCCCTGCAGCCAATGTTGCCCCATCCGGCGAAAATGCCAAACTCCGAATTGAGGAGAATCCATCTCCCCATAAGGTATGGAGAAGCTCGCCACTCGAAATGTCCCACAGGCGAACAGCACCATCGCCGCCTGGATCAGTATAAGTATTATCTGGGTCCCAAAGATTGGACGATCGATCGCCAACATTGCTTCCAGTCGCCAGCACAAGACTCTTCGGCGAGAAACCAATGCTCGACACATTCGAGACCTTTCCATCCAACATGGTGAGAACATCCCCACTTGCCACATCCCAAAGCCGCACATCTCCACCCGCGCCCAAAGAGGCAAGGATCTTGCTGTTATACGAAAAAGCCACATCGCTTATATAATCTGTATGACCCGCAAGATTTTTAATCAAATCTCCTGTTTTGGCATTCAACAGATAAATCATTCCTTCCATACTGCCGGCAGCAAGCATATTCCCATCTGGCGAGATTGCTGTGCAGTAAAGAGAAGAGNNCAATCATCTGGGTTTCTTTCAGGTCCTGGGCATCAAAGAAATGGACGCCAATGCTGCTGGCAATCACCAGTCTGCTCGCATCGGGCGCCCAAGCAATGTCTGCCAATTTACCGTTACCCAACCTGCCCAAAGCTGTCAGATTGCTTGCATTTCTAATGGTGATCAATTCGGAGCCAAGCTGAGAGACAGAACCTGCAGGATTTGCTTGCGAAATGGCTCCAGTTTCCATATCATCATCTTGGGACGCGGATGCTGCCTCATCGTTCGTGTTGCTTGTATTTTGTGCATCCTCAACAAGCAAAGCTGTATTCCCGGAAGAGGTTTCCTCCGGTTGATTTCTGCTCAGAAAACCAGGTTGCAGGAGCATAACAAGTAACACTGCAACCAGCAAGGTACTCCCCAGAATTACCGCTAACCGCACCTTATTGAATGGCTTTGCAGAGGATTTTTCCACGCGGTCAGCCTGATCTTGGGGACCTTTTCCAGGTAATTCATGCCACCTGTCATAGGTTTGACCTTCACTGCCATCATCTGTGAAAGTCTGTGGTGGAACTGCACCTTGCTGGGGTTCCGGAATATGAGGCAGATCAATTCTTTCTCCAGATTGAAATCTCTGCAAAACATTATGGAATTCCGCCATGGTCGCGAATCGATTCTGGGGATTTTTATTCAGAACCTTAAACAATATCCTTTCCAATTCCTCAGGGATGGCCGGGTTGAGCGCGCTCGGCCTTGGCAGCGGCTCATTCAACTGCTTCATCGCCACAGCCAAAGGCGTCTCCGCCCTGAAGGGTTTCTGCCCGGTCAGCAGTTCATACAATACCACACCCAGTGCGTACTGGTCGCTGGCCTGGGTCGCTTTGCCCTGCCACTGCTCTGGCGCCATATACTCCGGCGTCCCCA
>DNOU01000149.1:2719-3097 GCA_003501835.1 Anaerolineaceae bacterium
AGAAGAGGATATTGCTGGGCTTGATGTCCCTGTGCAGCACGCCCATTCGGTGCGCATACGCCACAGCGTCCGCAATCGGGGTGATGATTTCCAGCGCTTTCAACACAGACAATGCGCCGCTGAAACGATCTTTCAGCGTGCCGCCGGTGACGCATGCCAAAACCAGGTAGGGTGTGCCCTGATATTCCCCGTAATCAAAAGCCGGGACAATGTTCGGGTGCGAAAAGCGTGCCTGCGTGCGCGCTTCCTGTTCAAAACGTTTACGAATGCGGTCATGCTGCGATTCGGGAATCTCTCCAGTGCGGATGAATTTTATCGCCACATCGCGCATCAGGCGCGTGTCATAAGCCCGGTAGACCACCGCCATCCCGCCCATAC
>DNOU01000080.1 GCA_003501835.1 Anaerolineaceae bacterium
CCATCCCTTTGATCAGCTGGTAATCATCGGTGTACCAGCCCTGCTTGAGGTAGGTCAGGAAGAACTTGAAGGTGCGGACTCCCAGTTCCATCACCTTTGGAATCTCAGGCACCTGCCGGGGAGCTTCGAACATGCCGCCGTGCAGGCCAAAATCAAGCCGAGAGCGGCGCTGTGCATCTAACAGCATCTTCTCTACCTGTTCGTAGAGGCTCTCGCCGGTGCGGGCGTAGGCAAAGTGTAGCAGGGTGGTTGTACCGCCGTAAGCTGCGACGCGTGAGCTGGCCTCTACATCATCGAGATACACCGGGTGGACGTGCACGTCAATAATCCCAGGGAAGATATATTTTCCGGGCACATCCAGTACTTCACGCGCGTGATCGCGTGAGAGGTCCGGCCCGACCGCTACGATACTTTCATCCTTCACGCCAACATCCGCCTTGCAGATGCCGGAACCGGTGACAACAATTCCATCTTTTAGTAATAAGTCAAAAGTCATGTCCATAGTCACCTTTGCTTCATCACAATCGCTCAGGGCAGGTCGAGCGCGGCTAGAACTTTTTCCGGTGTTATCGGTATTTCAGGGATGGATACCCCGAGGGCATTCGCGATGGCGCTGGCCACAGCGGGTGCGGCTGGCGTTAGCGCAGGCTCGCCGATGCCTTTGGCGCCGAATGGGCCAAGCCCGGTGCCCGACTCCAGGATGATGGCCTGAATATTGGGGTAATCCATCGAGGTTGGGATCAGGTACTCGGACAGGGATGGAGTCTTGATCACGCCCTCTTTTACGATCAAGTTTTCCATCAAACCGTATCCAAGGCCCTGCATCCCTCCACCTATGATCTGGCCTTCCGCCGCGGCCCGGTTTATTGCCCGGCCGATATCATGGCAGGCGGCAGCCTTTAGAATGGTGACTTCGCCGGTCTCGGTGTCGACAGCTACTTCGGCAGCAAAGGAGCCAAAGGTGAAATCGGGCCAAACCTGGCCCTGGCCGGTTTCTGGGTTGATCGGGTCAGTGAAAGGTGCTTTAAAGAGCGCCAGGTTGGACAGGTGCATGCCTTCGGACGCGCACATTTTTGCCAGGTCTACCAGGTCGAGCGTCTGTGAAGGGTCGCTCTTGTTAAAGGCCTTGCCATCCGCGATGTCGAGTGCTTCTATTTCCTCCTCAAAATGCTTGGAGGCGCGATTGAGCAGCACATTGCGCACATTAGTGGCTGCCATCAAGGTTGCGTTACCAGACATGTACAACTGGCGGGTGGCAGTTGAAGTACCTGAAAGGGGCGTCAGGGCTGAATCAGTGGTGTAGATCGTGACCCGTTCGAGTGGAACTCCCAGGACCTCGGCGGCAATCTGGCATAAGCTGTTGGCCTGTCCTGCACCCAGGTCGGGCACGCCTGCGCGGATGGTGACTGTACCATCCAGTTCAAGGCCGACCCAGGCCTGCGAAGTGTCATGCATCCAGGTTATGCGACCATAACTCTGGAAGTAAGATGCGAAACCCTGGCCAATTTTTACTGAGCCGTAATCAGGGGTTTGCTCACCCAAAGCTGCCATCGCACGCGTGGCAGTCTCTTCCAGCCAAGTTGCGCTTTCGATCACCTGCCCGGTGGCAGTGCAGTCGCCGGTGCGCAGATAGTTCACCTTGCGCACATCCAGCGGGTCCAGACCCAGCTGGCGGGCGATGTCATCCATCTGCTGTTCGTAGGCAAAGCAAGCCTGCGGACCACCAAAGCCCCGAAACGCGCTGGTATAGGGATTATTGGTAGCAACCGAGATCGCATCCACCTGTACATTGTCGATCCGGTAGGGACCAGGAGCCATGACTGTGGTGTAGAGCAGAACATAAGGCGAGAGATAAGGATACGCGCCTGAATCGGAAATCATTTCGATTTTAGACGCAGTAATCTGGCCATTATTTTTGACGCCAGTGCGGTGCTTGATTACATATGGGTGGCGTTTGGCATGGGCCAGGAAGGATTCTTCGCGGGTATAGACCATTTTTACCGGGCGAGCTGTGTGTTTGGCCAGTAAAGCCAGGTAGATCTCAATCGTGATGTCTTCCTTACCGCCAAACCCGCCGCCAACCATTGTCCCCTGGATGTGGATCTTGTTCTGCCGGACGCCCACAGCGCGGGCGATCGTGCGGAAGTGCTCGATCACCTGGGTGGAAACGCGGATCGTGATCGCGCCGCGCTCATCTATCCATGCTACACCGGCTTCCGGCTCCAGGTAAGCATGTTCCTGGTAGGGTATGCGGAAGGTGTTTTCTACAATCAGGTCTGCCTGTTCAAAGCCGGATTCCATGCTGCCTTTGCGGATCTTCCACCGGGCGACGATATTATCGGGGGGAGTGACCACTGGAGCGCCGGGTTTCATGGCTTCCAGTGGGTCATAAACGCCCGGCAGGGGTTCGTAATCGATCTCGATCAAAGACAGGGCTTTATCTGCGATTTCCAGCGTTTCAGCGGCGACCAGCGCAATTGGTTCACCGTAGAAGCGGACCTGCTCGCTGGCCAATACTGGCACGTCCGAGCCAGCGCGCTGTTTTTGGCCGGTCTGCCCGGGCATGTCACTGACCAACCGGGCATTTGGTACATCGAAACCAGTAATCACGCAGGCGACGCCGGGTAATGCGCGTGCTTTGCTGACATCCAGGCGGGTAATGCGAGCGGAAGACTGCTTACTGCGAAAGACTTTCCCGTGCAACATGCGCGGCATGGAGTAGTCACCGGCATAGACGGTATCGCCGACGGCTTTGCCCATTGCGTCCACCTTGCGCAGAGGTTTCCCTACCGTGCGCAGTTCGGGCAGGTTGACCTGGGGAAGGGGTTTCACCTGATATTTCATCCCTCACCTCCAGCATCCATCTTTTCAGCCGCAGACTGAACAGCCTGGATGATCTGGGCATAACCTGTGCAGCGGCAAAGATTGCCCGAAATCGCGTCGCGAATTTCAGTGTCGGTCGGATGAGGTTTTTGATCCAGAAGGGCCTTGGCTGATATGATCATCCCGGGCGTACAGTAGCCGCATTGGATGGCACCCGCGTCGGAGAAAGCGGTTTGCAAGGGGTGAGGATGTTCGCTTGTTCCAAGACCGGCCGCGGTGAGGATTTCAGCTTCATCAGCCTGCCATGCCAGGACGAGACAGCTGTTGACTGCAACGCCGTTCAGAAATACAGCACAGGCGCCGCAGTCGCCCTTTTCACAGCCACACTTGACATCGGTGTAGCCCAGATCGCGTAGCGCGACCAGCAGCGT
>DNOU01000178.1 GCA_003501835.1 Anaerolineaceae bacterium
ATGATCAGATCACACGCTGAATGATCAAAACCCGGACAAGAAAACCGGGGCGGTCCCAAAGGATTTAATTTTAGAAGAAGTCCCGTATATAAGGGGAACAGTGTTCTCAATGGCGATCCATGTAGAGGTGTGAATCGCCTCTACTCTTTGATATCGTCTCAGGCTGTCTTAAAGAGCCCTGGCTCCCCGACGTCCAAATTGCTTCTCAAGAAGCTCAACCGAAAGATGGATCATCGTGGGGCGGCCGTGGGGGCACGTCCGTGGAGAATCACACAATTCCAGATCCCGGAGAAGTTGCTTTTGTTCTTCCCCATTGAGAAGCTGCCCGCCTTTGACCGCCATGCGTTTGCACACTCTGGCAATGACCTTGTCTTCCAGGCGGCTGCTGAGCGGAGTTTCATCCTCCTCAAAATCCTCCACAACACTGCGGATGATTTGAGCCGGATCACCTGACCCAAACATGGCAGGTATGGATGTCAGGCGAAATGAATTCATTCCAAAATCACTGATCTCAATGCCAAATTGATTCAACGTGTCCAGACTATCGCTGAGTAACCTTGCAGCATCGGGCGGAAGGGTGACCGTGACCGGCTGGATCAACCGTTGAGATGGAATTTCCCCCCGCAGGCTCATCATCCGTTCGAACAGGACNNCTGACGATGCTGCCAGATCCCCTGCCCCGGCTGAATTCAATAGAGGTGTGCCTCCATTGCTGATTTCATCGGGAACGCTCCCTGCGAAAGTCCTCTTCCAGATGGTGGGTGAGAATTGTGGCACGGGTGAATATGCCAGCAAAGCGCGTCTGACCGCCCTTTGCATCAGCGAAAACACCCTCTCAGGCTCCCGGAAGCGCACTTCTGCCTTGGTCGGATGAACATTTACATCCACATCCTCCGCCGGTAGCTGAATGAAGATCGCTGCCGTGGGGAACCTGCCCACCATGAGATAGGTCTGATAGGCTCTCATCATCGCCGTGGTCAGAGCGAAGTCCTGGATCCAGCGGCCGTTAACAAAGAACGTGATCTCACGGCGGTTCGAGCGGGTGAGGCTGATGGGGCTGATGAAACCATTGACGGCCTGCTGATCTTCGACGAAATCCACTTCCAACAATTGGCGGGCGAAATCCACACCATAGATCCGGGCGAGAACCTCCCGCCGGTCGCCTGAACCCGAAGTCTGAAAGTCAGAGTTGCCTTCCATGATCAAATGAAAGGCAATTTTGGGGTAGGCCAGTGCATAGCGTGTAATGAAAGCCGTGACCTGTTGGCGTTCAGTGAGATCCTTTTTTAAAAACTTCAGGCGCGCCGGAGTGTTGAAAAAAAGATCCTCAACCCTGATCAAAGTGCCCTTTGCGGCGCCCGCCTTTTCCTCGACCAGCACCCTTCCCCCATCCACTCGAATGCGCGCCCCGAAATCTGCATCCATTGCCCGTGAAGTAACGGTCAAATGTGAGACAGAGCCTATTGAAGCGAGCGCCTCACCTCGGAAACCCAGAGTCTGAATATGAAAGAGATCCTCGGCTGTTTGCAACTTGCTGGTGGCATGGCGGGCAACAGCCCTGGGCAGGTCATCCGCCTGAATGCCGATGCCGTCATCCAAAACTTCCACCAGGCGCTGACCTGCCCCCTCCACCCGGATGTCAATGCGAGTGGCGCCGGCATCAATAGCGTTCTCGACCAGTTCCTTGACCACTGACGCCGGCCGTTCAACCACTTCGCCGGCAGCGATCTGAGAGGCAACTTCCTCGGGTAAAAGGTTGATCTTCATTCGCCTTATTATAGCGTAACGAACACGATTCCATCCTTCAGGGAGGATGTGGAATCATTTCGGGGTATACTTCAACTTATGATTTTTGAAGTCATGCTCTTTGATTTGGACGATACGCTTTATCCTTCCACCTCTGGCGTTTGGGAAGCCATCGGGGTGAGAATTGATCGATATATGCACGAAAGAGTGCATATCCCGGTCGAGCAAGTTCCCACCCTGAGACAGTCATTGTTCCATCAGTACGGCACCACCCTGCGGGGACTGGTGGAGCTTTACCACGTGGATGCGCAGGATTACCTGGATTACGTTCATGATATCAATCTTTCGCAATACCTTCGTCCTGATGCTGTGCTGCGTGAGACTTTGAATCATTACCCGCAACGGAAAGTCATTTTCACCAATGCCAGCAGCGGACACGCCCAACGGGTCATCTCACAGCTGGGATTGGAGGGTGTTTTCGAGAAGATCATCGATATCCGGGCAATTGAACCTTACTGCAAACCTCAAATCGGCGCATTCCAAAAAGCCATTGAGCTTGCTGAGATCCATTCCCCCGGGGATTGCATCATGTTCGACGACTCCACCGCCAACCTGCTTGTCGCCCGCGACCTTGGAATGTTCACCGTGCATGTGGGGCATGAGGACCGCTCCGATGGTGTGGACGCCTCCATCGTCAGCCTGTTGGATCTGCCGAGTGTTGTTCCAATCATGGAGTAATCAAAGGACAGAGTATGCCTCTCTCGACTGCTGGTTGGATCATCCTGATTGTGTTCATCGCATTTGTCATCTCATTGAATCTAAGCCTGGTCTTTGCGTCTCGGAATAAGCACAGGGAAGGCAGCTGGGTTGACCAGATCAACAAATCCAGAGACACTCTTAATCATCCCTGGCAGGCGGAAGACGAACAATTCTCCAAACTGGCATCGAAGGTGGATGAATTGAAAAACAGGGATCATTTGGAACACGAATGATCTTCCAGGGCTCATTTGGGATTAACCATTTCATGGTATCTTTTTTGCGGATTCAAGGTTGAATTCGCAGGAGTTTGATTGATGAAAAATACTGGTCGCAACATTTTATTAATCTTTGTGGGCATTTTGCTGCTCGCTGGCTCATTCTCCGGAGGGGTTTTGGTAGGCTGGCTGATTCCCGGAAGAACAAGTTCCGAGATGCCTGCTTTATCATCCACACCACAGACGGAAGCAACAACACTCCAGGCAGGCACCAATTCTTCGACGGAAACCCTGTTCGCCCCCTTCTGGGAAACCTGGACTCTGGTTCATCAACAATACATTGACCAGCCCGTGGATGACACGAAATTGATGCAGGGTGCAATCCGCGGGATGCTGGATTCGCTCGGTGATAAGCATACCGGTTACATGACCCCCGAGGAATTCACGCAGGCGAACATGCCTCTGACCGGATCCTATGAAGGCATTGGTGCATACGTGGATTCCAGCGGTAAATTGCTCACCATCGTCAGCCCCATGCCCGGCTCTCCGGCAGAAAAAGCTGGTTTGAAAGCCGGTGATGAAATCATTGCAGT
>DNOU01000065.1:0-3131 GCA_003501835.1 Anaerolineaceae bacterium
TGGAAAAACGAATTTCGATTTACCTATTGACAATCGTTTTTCAAAGTGCTATAAACTGCCACATGAACTTGTGCTTTACTCCCAAGCATGCAAAGCTGATCTCTGCCATCCTTTTGAAGGAGTCTGGCATCGTTTTGCTTTAGGAGTTCAGCATCAACCTTTTGTAAAAACAAAGCCCCCCTTCAAACGGGGGGCTTTTTATTTTTCAAGAATTCTAGGAGAAGAAAAATGAGAAAAAGAGCGCTTTCATCGATCGTCGCCGGGTTTGTTTTACTGACAGTCGTCCTTTCCGCCTGTACGCCGGCCGCCAGTGCAACACCCGCGGCATCCAATTCCGAATGTCTGGGCGATCCCTCCAAGATGGTTGCCGATCTCAAATGCCAACCGGTGACGATCGCCGTTGAAAATGCCTACCTGCCGTTCAATTACGTCGTGGTGCAGACCAATCAGCCAGGCGGGTGGGACTATGACGCCTGGAAAGAGATCTGCACCCGTTTGAATTGCGTCCCGGTATTCACGGAAACCGCATGGGATGGACTGATCCAACAGGTCGCCACTGGCCAGATTGAGGTGGGAGCGGATGGCATCACCAATACGCCCGACCGTCAAAACCAGGTGGATTTTTCAACCGGTTATCTTCAAATTCAACAGAAAGTTCTGGTGAGAAGCGGTGAAACCCGTTTTTCCACCATGGAACAACTGGTGGCGAATCCCTCTTTGAAAGTAGGGGTTCAATCGAGCACCACCAATTACATCACTGCCAGGAAGTATCTGCCTGATTCGCGTATCCAGGCTTATGACCAGATGCCTTTCGCGGTGCAGGCCTTGCTTTCAGGCGATGTGGACGCGGTGGTGATCGATGCAGTGGCCGGCATGGGTTACCAGGGTCAAAACGCAGACAAACTGACATTTCTCAATGAGACTCTGGAAAGTAATGAACTGGGCTTCATTTTCCCCAGGGGCAGCAGCCTGGTGGACCCGGTGAACAAAGCCCTGAAAGCCATGACGGATGATGGCACCCTGGCTGCCTTGAATCAGAAGTACTTCAGCGCTGACTTCAAGATCACCCAGACGGATGTGAAATAGGAAAAAAGGAGTGCACACCATGATCGCGAAAAATGTCAAAAAGGTGGACCTGGCGGTCTCCATGATCGCTTCACAGCGTCCATCCTTACGGGAGCGCTTGAGAACGATCCCCTGGTGGCTGGTGGCCATTTTCGGCCTCGCTTTACTGACCACCTGGGCGGTGACGACCCAGCCAGCGTATGCCAGTGCCTTCAACTACATCAAAGCCGGTCTCAGCGTAACCCTGGTCACAACGCTGGTTTCCTTTGCCATATCCACCCTCGCAGGATTGTTCCTCGGCCTGGCGAGGGTCTCAAACAACCTCTTTTGGAACAACGTCAGCACCTTTTATGTGGAAGTCATTCGCGGCATCCCCATGCTGGTGCTGATCTTCTTCATTGCGCTCGTGCTGATTCCCGGCGTGACCCTTGGGCTCAAAAACCTGGCGCCGGTCTTCCAGTCTGCAGGTCTAATCGGGATCGCATCGTCCCTGCAGGAACTCCAGACCAGCGCGATGCCCATGAACATCCGCGCCATCATTGCCCTCTCCATCACTTACAGCGCATTTCTGGCGGAAATTTTTCGGGCTGGTATCCAGTCGGTGGATCGGGGTCAAATGGAAGCCGCCCGCTCGCAGGGCATGACGTATCCCCAGGCGATGCACTACATCATCCTTCCCCAGGCGCTGCGCAACGTCCTGCCGGCACTTGGCAACGATTTCATCTCGCTGCTGAAAGATTCCTCGCTGGTTTCCATACTCGCCGTCCGCGATATCACGCAGGTCGCCCGGCTGTATGCAGGAAGCACATTTGAATACAACACCACCTACACGACTCTGGCAGTGATGTATCTGACCATGACCATCCTGCTCTCATTCCTGGTGAAATTTATCGAAAGAAGGATGAACAGCAATGCCAAACCATGATTTGATGGTCAAAGTGAGTAATTTGAGGAAATCCTTCACCGGAGTGGACGCCTTGAACGGCGTCAGCTTTTCGGTGGGCAAGGGCAAGGTCGTGGTCATCCTGGGTCCGAGCGGGTCAGGCAAATCCACCCTCCTGCGCTGCCTCAACCAGCTCGAGACGCAGAACAGCGGTGAGATCTGGATCGATGGCGAAAAGATCACCGCTTCGCAAAAACAACTTGACCGCATCCGCTCAGAGGTGGGCATGGTGTTTCAACACTTCAACCTTTATCCACACCTGACCGTGCTGGAAAACCTGACCCTTGCCCAGAGGATCGTCAAAAAAGTTTCCAGGGCTGAAGCCGATGAAATTGCCCGCCAGCAGCTCGCAAAGGTCGGAATTCTGGAAAAAGCGGACGCTTACCCATCACAGCTTTCGGGAGGTCAACAGCAGCGGGTGGCCATTGCCCGGGCGCTTTCGATGAAACCCAAGCTGCTGCTCTTTGATGAGCCGACCAGTGCGCTGGATCCTGAAATGATCAAAGAAGTGCTCGAGGTGATGCTTGAGCTTGCCAGGGAAGGCTACGCCATGGTGGTGGTGACCCACGAAATGGGTTTCGCCCGCGCCGCTGCCGATGAGATCATTTTCATGGATGACGGGAAAATCGTGGAACAGGCTGTACCCGAAAAATTCTTCAGCAACCCGGTGGAGCCGCGTACGCGCGCTTTTCTCTCTCAACTACTTGCCCGCTGAAATGTTGGAGCCGGGGTTCAACCCTGGTCTTCGAACCGTCAGTTTTTAAGGCTGCATCCATTGACTGCAACGAAAGCCGGCGGTTCATCCAAATTTCTGGCATCCCAAATACGTTCAGGCTATAATCAGTCACAGGAGGGTTGTCCCATGACTGATCAGCGTTTATCGAACCTCTACGATCTCCTGTCTGAACTCAAAGTCGATGCTGCAGCGTTCAATCCAGGTCCCACACTGACCTATCTCACAGGGATGCACTTTCACCTGATGGAGCGTCCCACAGTGTTGATCATCAGGAGGGGGGTAAATCCAACGATGATCCTGCCTGAACTGGAAGCAGGAAAAATCTCTTCCTCCAGCGTCGAAATACAACCCTTCACTTTCAACGATAATCCAATGACCTGGACAGGG
>DNOU01000065.1:3141-4046 GCA_003501835.1 Anaerolineaceae bacterium
GCATACGTTTTCTGGAAATGGATTTGCTAAAAAAAGGATCGCCCGGACTCGAATTCGTATCCGGCGGGGCGGCTCTTTCCATGCTGCGCGTGCAAAAGGATCAACAGGAAATTGAGTCCATGCGCAAGGCTGTGCAAATCGCCCAGGTTGCCCTGCTAAACATGCTTTCCACCTTCAAGATCGGGATGACCGAAAAGGAAATTGCCTCTGAGCTCATGGTTCAGCTCTTTCGGGCGGGGTCCGGGTCAGAGCTGCCGTTCATGCCGATCGTTGCCAGCGGTCCCAATTCGGCAAATCCGCATGCGGTTCCCACAGATCGCAAGGTTCAGAAGGGTGAATTTCTACTGATCGATTACGGGGCTTCGTACGAAGGCTATTTCTCCGACCTCACCCGCACATTTGCAGTGGGTCAGGTAAGTGCAAAGCATCAAGAGATCTATACTGCAGTTCAGGCTGCGAACGAAGCCGGGCGCCTGGCAGGTCGACCCGGTCTGGCTGCCGGAGAGGTGGATCAGGCTGCCCGGAAGGTCATCACAGAGGCCGGGTATGGGCAGCAATTTACACACCGCACCGGTCACGGCATAGGTATGGAAGACCACGAAGAGCCATACATCTATGCCGGGAATACACTGCAGCTCAGAGAAGGTATGACTTATACCGTCGAACCCGGTATCTACGTGGAAGGCTTCGGCGGTGTGCGTATCGAGGACAACATGGTGGTGACCCGGGCAGGATCAGAATCACTGAGCGACCTACCCCGGGATTTGCTCGAGATTGGAGGAGATAACCATGCCTGATTTTTCTGCTGCGCTTACCATGCAGGGAGCAGAGCCCTTCTTGTTCAAGGGGAACGACACCGGCTGCTTGTTGATCCACGGCTTTACGGGCACGCCTTTTGAAATGCG
>DNOU01000065.1:4215-4603 GCA_003501835.1 Anaerolineaceae bacterium
GCACCCTCCGCCCTCCCGGGTGACTGGCGCATCAAGGTTCTCCCTCTGATTTATCCGTTTTATCGCTATATCCCGAAAGGCCCTCCAGACTGGCACAATCCAGAAGCTGCGAAAGATCACCGGGAGTACCATGTTTTTCCCACCCATTCGGTGATCGAATTGAACCAGTTGCTGCGTACGATGAACAGCGAGCTGTCGAAGATCACCGTTCCTGCCCTGTTTGTTCAATCCCACCAGGATAAAGAGATCCCTCCGCAAAGCCTGGACACGCTGATTAATGGGATCAGTTCTGCCGACAGGACCAAACTGTGGTTGGACAACAGCGGGCATGTGGTCATTCGTGAACCGGAACGTGAAAAGGTTTTCCTGGAAGTGCAGAATTTTCTGA
>DNOU01000065.1:4658-5259 GCA_003501835.1 Anaerolineaceae bacterium
TATTGATCGGCGGCATCCTGGGGGTGATGGGTGTGGTCATGGCCTTGGCGCAAATCCCTGCCGGCATGCTGGCTGACCGGGTGGGTTCGCGCACCCTGATGATTGCGTCATGGGTCATTGGCACCGCAGCCACCATCCTCATGGCAGCTGCCAGAACTTTGCCTCTGTTTGCCGCTGGACTCATCCTGTACGGCGCTTCGGAGTTCTCTATTTCTGCCATGAACCGCTATATCACCAGCGTGCGCGGCAATCTCACCGTGGGACGCTCTCTGACCCTGTCTTTCGGCTTATACAATCTTGGGGCGGTCTTGGGTCCGGTTTCGGGGGGATTTCTGGCTAAGAAATTCGGTTTCCAGACGATTTACCTGGTGGCAGTCGTGGTTTTTGTCATTTCCACCATCCTGATCTTCTCCATTGAAAAGAATCCACCTGCCCACCACGATGACACTGGTTCCGTCACCTCCCGCGGCATGACCAGGAACAGCACTTTTCAGCTTTTTTCAGCCATTGTCTTTTTGATGATCATCTCCGCGTATCTTGCCCAACCGTTGACTCCCAACTTCCTTCAGAATCAGTGGGGATATGATGCCAGTATGATTGG
>DNOU01000237.1 GCA_003501835.1 Anaerolineaceae bacterium
TTGCCGCCAGCCTAAAACCCACTGAAAAAGTGGGTTTTGATTTTGAGAGAGGTTCGAACCCTCTTACAGAGTTTCAAGATTGCCCAAACTGGATTATGGTTTGAAGGGTTGTCACCGGAAAATATACTTGTAGCTTCTTTGCGGGTGTTCAAGAAAGTTGTCTGTGGTTGTCCCAAGGGGAATAAGCATTAAAACAACACCCCGGTCCACGCCGGGGTGAAATGGCTGGAACAAGATGGTGAATGTCGCTAGATCTCATCGCTTTCGGTGTCGTCTTCTCCCCAAAGATCATCGTCTTCGTCCTCATCCCCTTCTTCCCATTCCTGCAATTCGTCTTCTTCTTCCTCATCCCAGTTATCGTCACTGGCTTGTTCGACACTGGCAGAATAGGTCTTGCAACCGGTGTCAGGATCCAGTTCTATCTGACCGGCACTGCAGTATCCCTCATCCAGGAACACACAATCAATATAATGACATCTAATTCGAGGCATTGCACGTCCTCCTTAAAATGGGGTAGTTTCTTGACGACTGAACAGGCGTATTGAAGTACAGATAAAAATCACCGTCACCAAAATAGCTGAAATCAAACACCATTGGCAAACCGCTTTGATCACCCAAAATTCGAGGTAAGTGAGGTAGAGCGAGAATAAAAAGCCGAAAAAGCTTATTCCAAACAAAGCGTAGAGCGAATATGGCTGAAGATTCTTGATCCTGTCTCCAAAAATGAGCAGGAATAGAATTGCCAGGTACATTAATAACCCCAGATATGCAACGGGGATTCCGAAAAGATAGGAATAGGTGCTGGAACTGACTGTATCGCAATTTCCGAGGCCGGGTGTGCAGTAAACTGGTACCTGGCTGAGTTTGACATAGGAAAGGTAACCGGCGTCAATAACTCCCGCCAGAGTAGCTATCCATGTGATGTATAACGTACCCTTATTGCTCAATAGACTCTCCTCATCCAGGCGGCAAAAGCGACGCCATTTTACCGCAGGAAATCAAAAACGTAAAGCGTTTTTCCCGAAGATTTCACACAATCCAAAATCATCATCCAGGATTAAGCCGGTGTGCCTCCATGACATTGGGTAAATTCTCGATCAAAGTCAATACTCGCGAGAGCTGTACGATATCTGCAACATCCAGGATCAAAACGATCGTTGCCAGATTGTGGGTAACATTCAATTTGATGTCTTTCAGGTTGACATTCTCATTGCTCAAAATAGCAGAGATATCACCCATCAGACCCTGCCGGTCATAGGCTTTGATCTGAATATCCACCGGGAAGGTGCTTTGAGGTTCGCCCCAGGTGACCTTGACGATGCGTTCGCGATCCTTCATGCGTAAAATATTGGGGCAATCCTGGCGGTGAATCGTGGCGCCGCGCCCGCGGGTAATGTACCCAACGATCTGATCCCCCGGCGCGGGGTGGCAACATTTGGCAAAGGTGGTCAGGATCCCTTTCAAGCCCAGGACGGCAACTTCATTGGCTCGATATTCCTTGATCTCAGTGGAAGGTTTGACGGTGAGAATGTCGCTATCCTTCTTGAGATTCTCGGAAATGGTGTTGATGACGTGTCCCAGCGAAAGGTCACCCGTACCAATATTGACGTAGAAATCATCTGTGGAATGGTAATCAAAATCTGCAGCCAGTTTGTCGATATCCAGATCTGCCAAACCCAAACGGCGAAGTTCACGCTCGAGGATGGCTTTCCCCTGGCTGAGATTCTGCTCACGGTTTTGATGTTTGAACCATGCCCGGATCTTGGATCGGGCGCGTTGCGTTCGCACCAGTCCCAGGTTACTGTTCAGCCAATCCCGCGAAGGTCCACCGCGTTTGGCAGCCAGGATTTCCACCTGGTCGCCGGTCTTCAAAACATAATCCAGCGTTACCAGTTTGCCATTGATCTTGGCACCGCGGCAGCGGTGACCAATTTCAGTATGCACATGATAGGCAAAGTCAATGGGAGTGGAGCCGGCAGGCAGGTCGATAATATCGCCGCGGGGGGTAAAAACATACACCCGGTCCTGGAAGACATCGGTTTTCATGCCGTCGACAAATTCACCCGCATCCACCACATCCTGGCGCCAATCCATCAGCTTCTTCAGCCAGTTGATACGCTGCTCATACTGTTCGTCGATGGGACCTTTTTCCTTGTACCGCCAGTGAGCGGCGATGCCGAATTCGGCATTTTCGTTCATCTCAGCGGTGCGGATTTGAACCTCGAGAGGGCGTCCATCATCATAAATGACAGCGGTATGCAGTGACTGGTAGAAATTGTCTTTTGGTGCGGCAATGTAATCATCAAATTCACTTGGCATGGGGCGCCAGTGGGTGTGGATCAACCCCAGGGCAGCGTAACAGGCAGGAATGTCTTTAACGATCAGGCGCACACCGCGGATATCGCGGACCTGCTCAAAAGGTTTTTGCTTGTCCATCATCTTGCGATAGATGGAATAGATGTGCTTGCTGCGCCCGGTGATCTCTGCCTGGATACCGACATCTTCAAGCATGTGATGCAGTTTTTCGATTATCTCGCGCATCTGCCGCTCGCGTTCTATCCGGGTTTCTGCCAGATTTTGAGCGATCTCCCGATATTTCTCGGGGTTGATGTAGCGGAAGGCGAGATCTTCAAGTTCCCACTTGATCTGCCAGATCCCCAGGCGGTTGGCGAGGGGAGCAAAGATATCCATGGTTTCCTGTGCCACACGTTTGCGTTTGGCTTCTGGAAGATAACCCAGGGTGCGCATGTTGTGTAACCGGTCGGCAAGCTTGATGAGAATGACGCGGATATCTTCACCCATGGCAAGGAAAGTCTTGCGCAGGGTCTCATTGACCAGTTCCTTGCGCCGATCTTTTCGAGCCTCCCCCAGGGGTTCCGGCTCCTCGTCGCCATTATCGCCAATCCCATCCGCCCGTGAGACGCGGGGCAGGTTGGTCAACTTGGTGACCCCGTCCACCAGACGCCCCACTTCATCGCCAAATTCACGTTTCAGGTCCGCCAGTGTTACAGGGGTGTCTTCAACGGTGTCATGCAGCAATGCCGCCACAACGACCACGGGTTGGACGCGCATTTCCGCCAGGATCATGGCTGTGGCGACGCAGTGGGTGATGTAAGGCTCTCCGGAGGCCCGTTTTTGGCCGGCATGGGCAGATTCAGCAAAATGGTAGGCGTGCGTAATCAACTCCCGGTCCACCATGGAATAGGATTCGGGGAGTACTTCGATCAGGTTTTCCAACAAGGGGGCAAGTTTTTCAGAACTAATCATAGGTCGCCACTTGGCTGTGCCCAATTGTAGCTCATATCATACAGCAAAACCATGGGTTGATTGAATTCTCATATCCGGTTCTTATCAAATTCAAATGAAAGCACCCCGGCTACTGCCAGCTCCGTAAATGAATTGACCACTTTGTCTGCCTGGTTGAGGTTCATTTCACGGGTCATATCGTTGGGGATGGCGATACAATACAACCCGGCTGCTTTGGCAGCTTTAATGCCGTTGAGCGAATCTTCAAAAGCTGTCAGTTCTGATGCTGATATTCCCATGCGTGACGCAGCCAGGATGTACAATTCAGGGTCTGGCTTGGGAAGATGTACATCATCCACAGTGAGAATGTGTTGAAAAAGGGGTGTGAGTTCCAGGCGATCCAGGTGGTGGTACACCCATTGCCGTGAGGAACTGGATGCCACAGACATTGGAATCCCCATTTGAAAGGCATGACGGATGAAATCGACCGCCCCAGGGAAGGGGGACATCCTATTCAAACGCTCATCCACGCGTTCATCGATCAATGCGCGGAAATCCTCCTTGTGATGATGGTCTCCTGCCACCTGGACGAGATGCTCAAGAGGGTTATATTCTCCAAGGCCGGTTCCAATGATCTTCCACCACTGATGAAGAGAAATCTCAACACCATAATCCGCAAATAGCTCACGGTACACTTCAAAAAGGGGTGTCTCGGTATCCAGGATCAATCCATCGAAATCAAAAACAAAACCTTTGATCATTCAAACTTCCCATCTTCGATATTAAATCAACCCCGCTATCGTTTACGGGGTTGGTTTCGTTCTTGGAAGATTCATTTTAACAATTCCTGTCCCTCAAATGCACGATCGGGCGAAACATAGGTCAAAATCATCTGATCCTGGTCAGTTAAGGAGCCCGTTGCCTGACGGGCAAGCAATTCGCCACCCGAAGGACCCAGCATGAATCCTTGACCACAGAGACCCACACCCAGGAGGAAATTGGACACGCCTGGCGCCCAACCGAAGATTGGGAAGCCATCAGGTGTCATGGGGTAAAGACCGCGCCAGGTGCGGCGGACCCGGAGATTCTTCAGGCGGGGCATGACTTCAATCATGCGTTTTGAGACCATGGGAAGGAAGGCACTGGTCTCACGGGTATCAAACCCCCAGGCATTAGGTGCGGGGGTGATGCAAAAGATGATCTGCCCGGTGATATGCTGGTAGAAATAGTAATTCGTCGAGCCGGGGGCGGGACGGATATCCACGATCATGGGACCCAGGAAGCGCGCTACAGGTTCGGTAATGGCAGCCTCGTGTGAATCTGGGCGCACTGGAAGGTCAACGCCAGCCAGTTTACCCACCTCGGCAGCCCATGCTCCGGCACAGTTGACCACGACACCTGCAGAATAGGTGTCGAGGTCTGTAGTGAGAGAAACGATCTTCCCATGCTCCAGCTGCATTTTTCGCACCGGTTCGCAAAAATGAAATTCAACGCCGAGGCTTTGGGCATGCGTGTAGTAAGCGTGATTGGTCAACAGCGGTGAGGCGCTGCCGTCGTCGGGGCTGAAGGTGCCGCCGAGCAGACCCTCGGGATTGATATCAGGAATGATTTCCCGGAAGGCTGCTGCGTCCAACCAGTCGATATTCAGCCCGAATGATTTTTGGGTGACCAAAAGGTTCTTGAGTGTTTGCTCTTCTCTTTCGCGATAAGCCACAAAAGCATATCCGCAACGGTCCCACTCAATATCATCGCCAAACTCCTCCTTGAATGTGGAAAAAATCTCAATGCTTCGCAGGCAGAGGGAAATTTTCGCGGGGTCGGAGTGGGTGGCACGGATGCCGCCAATGGCGCGCTTGTTGGAACCCTGGCCCACGCTGGGAACCGATTCAAGCACCAGGACCTTCAGCCCCTTTTTCGCCAGATAATAGGCAGTAGGCGCACCGATGGAACCTGCCCCGAGGACGATGACGTCAAAATTCTTCGTGGAAGTCGGGTTCATTTTAATGCTCCTCGTGATTTTCACCTGCGAAGGCACCCAATGGAACTTCAATGAAGGGCGGTCTGCGCGAGGGACCGGTGACTTCGTTGTACGGTACACCTTCCTCTTTGAACAGGCGCTGGATGAGGGGAGAACAAGTTTTAGCACCGCAGGCTCCCATGCCTGCCCGCGTGACCGTTTTGATTTCGTTGATATCACGGTAACCCTTGCGGATGAGCTGGCGGATCTCACCTGCGGTAACGTGCTCGCAGCGGCAGAGTATGGTATCGTCTGTGACGTGTTTGACGTATTGGAGCATGGGATGGGTGATATTGGCTTCCTGAACCTGGATACCAGCAATTTGAGTGGCGATTTCGGCATCTGCAGCCACCTGGACAACCCATGTGCGGTCACTGGATGGGATGGAATGCACGTCGATCACTTCAAGATCACCGAGTTTCTCACCCCTGGTATCCAGGACTGTGACAATGTCACTGGCACTGATCTCATCGCGGGTGAATTCGTAGGGGATGGAAACGATTGGCCGGTCGGGATTGGATGAGTAATCCACCAGGGTGATCGCCAGACCGGGACAGCCTGCCACGCAGCGTTCACAGGCGGCGCAGCAGAAGTTGTTGCCAATAAATGTGGGCACCGAGCGGATGTCCTTTCGGTCAACAATGATCAATCCATTCGGGCAAAGATCTGCACAGGGATTGCAGGGGATTTCCTGGCTGCAATGGATAACGGGAAGCACACCCTCTGCAAGGTCTGGCATTTGCTCCGTATAGGTTTTTCCAGGTTTGGATTTAAGGATTTCTCCGGTGCGGTACCAGCTGTTTGGAATATCTTCCACCGGGTTGCCCAAATCTCTGGCAATTTCGCGTCCCTT
>DNOU01000010.1 GCA_003501835.1 Anaerolineaceae bacterium
CCAACTTAAGGATCCTGCAAAAATCTTCGCCCACCTGGAACAAACTCTCCCGGGCAGACGCCATGGCATCGTCCAGCGTGGTAACCCTGCGGGTGGTGGCGAGAAAAGCACTGATGCCCTGCTCATAAAGTTCTTCATACCCCTCATCAAGTGATCCCGAGATCACCACAGCGGGTATCTGAAGAGCGGCAGCCCGCTTTCCGATGCCGGACACAACCTTTCCCATGGCACTCTGCCTGTCTGTGCGTCCCTCGCCGGTAATGATCAGGTCGCAACCTTTTGCCTGGGGATCGAAATCCATCACCTCGAGGATCAGGTCCATCCCTTTTTGCAGCCTTGCCCCGGCATAGGCAATGAAAGGCGCGGCAAATCCTCCAGCCGCTCCCGAGCCGGGCAATTCCTGAACGTTAATCCCTGTGTCGCGCCAGAGCACCTCATTCAAGCGGCGCAGCCCCAGATCCAGGGTGTCCACCTGGGCAGGTGAAGCGCCCTTTTGGGGAGCAAAAACCTGAGCGGCGCCCAATTCTCCAACCAATGGATTTGTCACGTCGCAGGCGATGGTGATTTTGGATTCCAGCAACCGCCTGTCCATCCCCGAGGTATCGATCCGGTCGAGGAATTGTAAATCTCCCCCATTCAAGATTACGCTTCCAGATCTTGACAGGTAACGAATACCCAGTGCCGATGCGGCTCCTGCCCCGCCGTCATTGGTTGCGCTTCCGCCGATGCCAATGATGAATTCACGGAATCCCGAATCCAGGGCAGCCTTGATCAATTGCCCGGTGCCCAGGGAGGTTGCCGTCATCACATCCCGTTGCGTGCTTTCCACGAGCATCAAGCCCGATGCGGCTGCCATTTCGATGATCACTCTTCCATCATCCAATATTCCGTAAGCTGCGTTGATCGGGCGGTTGAGCGGATCGCACACCACGGACGATATTTTCTTGCCTCCGCAGGCCTGGATGATGGAATTGACGAAGCCCTCGCCCCCGTCCGACATGGGCATTTTGACGATCTCGCATTGCGGGAAGTGTTTGCTGATCACTGACGCCAGGACATCGCAAACCTCGATTGCTGAAAGACTCCCTTTGTACGAATCGGGTGCCAGCATGATTTTTTCCATTCTTGCTCCAGGGTTATCGCTTTTTCTTTCTACGCTTTCATTATAAAGTTTTCGGCGTTTTTCTGTTCCGGGTGCGGGTAGCGTAACCCCCATACAGAAAAACACGAACGCTGTCATCCGCGCCTGCGGCAGGGGAGAGGGTGGAGCCCTTTTATGACCCTGTTCCACTCCCAGATTCGGACAGCAGCGACGAAGTGTCTTCGGCCGGGTCTCAAGGATGGGCAGGTCTCACCCCGGCGTTCTTTCCGAAGTAAGCTGTCTATTTTGCCAACAAATATATTGCTCAAACACATGAGGATTCAGGATGGTTGCAATCTAATAGATCGAATTGATTGACCTGGATAACGCCACGTTGACGTACATCTATCGATGGGGGCTTCCTCCTGCTGCTGAACGGACGGTTCTCTGGCTGAGTTCGCTCCGGGCGATCAGGTGATCGGGTTCTTTGCAGATCTTGAGTTCATCGATGACGAAAAATCCCCTTTTGACGAGGAGGGGTTGGTCAGAACTTTGTTTCGAGTTAACGCTCTTAAGTAAGTTCCTGGGGAACATCTCCTAAATGACGGGTCTGAAAACTTCAGGAACCATCCAGGTCGGGATTTGGTTTCAGCCCAACACAGTTTTCAATATGATGTGCAAAGATGCTTTGCCAATTCTTATTCCAGCAACAAGTGGAGTTGACCAGATCATATTGACTGGCAAAGTCCTGTTGGTAAAGACCCACTTGACAAACTTGTTAGGGTGAGCTATTCTGTATGCGAACGTTCGCATAAAGTCCAAAGGATGAATATGCCGAAAAGGATTACGCTCAAGGAAGTCGCGGCACGCGCCTCGGTCAGTTACCAAACCGTTTCCAAAGTTATTTCACAGAAAGTGCATGTTTCCGAGGCTACCGAACAAAGAATTTGGGATGCCGTCCGCGAGTTGAATTACACACCCAGTTATACTGCTCGCAGCCTTCGCTCACATCGCAGCATGACCATCGGTTATTCCTGGAGACCCTCGCCACCTGATCAGACCAACCCGATCCTTGATGAATTCTTACAGAGCATGTTTCGAGCCGCCGAAAATCACGGCTACTACCTGCTATGTTTTCCTTACCATGATGAGCTCCAGAAGCAACTCGCCATCTATCGCGAATTGATCAATACTGGCCGGGTGGACGCATTTGTGATTTCAACTCTCAATTACAACGAACCATGTGTCAGTTATCTGGTTGAGCATAAATTCCCGTTTGTTGGTTTTGGGCATTTGGATGACCCCGATAGTTTTCCTTACATCGATGTGGACGGCGCACTGGGTCTCCAGATGGCGGTTGAGCATTTGCTTGACCTGGGACACCGCAGGATTGCAGCCCTGGCCTGGCCGTCGGATTCACGCGTTGGCAATAACCGCATGGATGGATATTTTTTGGCTCTGGATAAGGCAGGCATTAAAGCCCGTCCGGAATGGGTGGAACGTGGTGAGGGCACTTTTGATGTGGGTTTTACCTCGACCCTGAAACTACTGGCGATTGCTGACGGTTTGAGACCGACTGCCATCGTCGCGATGAACGATCTGATGGCATTCGGAGCCATGACAGCAATTCAACAATCCGGGTTACGACCTGGTAAAGACATCGGGGTCATTGGTTTTGACGATTCTCCTACAGCCCGATACATGGATCCACCGCTGACAAGCATTCGCCAGCCGATTTCGACGATTGGCAAGAACTTGATGGAAAGGTTGATTGGTTATCTGGACACTGGTACCTACCCGGATCCACGATGTGAGTTGGTGGCACCAGAACTCGTGATCCGTGAATCCACAATTGGAAAAAAAACAAGTCAACCCATCCATGGAAAGGAGGATGCAGATAGAAGATAAATTGACTCCGACTCCCATTCAACTGTTCTTAAAGTAGAGCCGCCTGCTCCAGCGAAAGAGTACAGGCGACTCCCGGGTGAAGGATGATTATCCCGCACCGATGATAAAGATTATACTGTGAAGTTTGCTCATTCAAGAAGAGTTAGGAGGAGAACCATGAAAAAGATGTTTTCCGTGCTTGCTGCTATGGTTGCCATTGCCTTAATGGCTGCAGCTTGTGCGCCGGCCGCAACACCCACCCCTACTGAAGCACCAACGGCTGCTCCCACTGAAGCACCCACTGCTGCCCCCACTGAGGCACCGACAGCCGAAAGTCTCTGTCCATTGCAAACAGAACCTGGTGCCGTGATCACCTTCTCTGGTTGGGGTGATGAGTCTGAACAGAGTGTCTACAAAGACACCATCGAACGCTTCAAGACAATCTGCCCGGACGTTACCGTCAACTACACACCCATTCCCACAGATTTCCAGACCAAGCTCAAAGCACAGATGGCTGGTGGTTCTGCACCGGATGTGTTTTATGTTGACGATCAGTTGATGACCGCCTTTGCCCCCTCAGGTCAGATTATGGCTCTCGATGATCTGATGAACCAGGCCAAGGTCACCCGGGATGATTTCATCCCCACACTGTTGACCATCTTTACCTTGAATGGCAAGACCTACGCGCTGCCAAAGGACTGGGGCACTCTTGGTTTGATCTATCTCCCCGAGGCCTTCACGGATGCCGGCATCCCCGAGCCAACTGCCAGCTGGACATGGGATGATCTGCAGGCGGCAGCCAAAGCCATTGCTGCCAAGGGTAACTTTGGTGGATTCTGCATGGGCGCTGATTGGGCGCGCTTTGCGCCGTTTGCTTTTTCCAACGGCGGTGCATTTGCCAGTGCTGATAACACGACAGCCACCCTGGATACCCCCGAGGTAAAAACCATGGCGACTTTTGTCAAGACCATGTTCGATGAGAAGAGCCTGGTTCGCCCCGCTGATGTGAGCGCTAGTTGGTGCGGTGAAGCAATCGGCAAGAAACTGGTTGGAATGACCACTGAAGGGGGCTGGATGGTCAACTTCATGAAGACCACCTACCCGGATGTTGTCTGGAAAGCAGTCGAGATCCCATCTGGACCGAAGACTCGTGCTGACGTGATCTTCACCAACGGCATAGGCATCAATGCTGCCACCAAGTATCCCATGGCTGCAGCTGCATTCCTGTTCTACGCGACCGGTCGTACCAATCAGGCTGAGATCGTCAAGACTGGTTTTGCTTACAGCACACACCCCGACCAGGCTGACCTGATCGTGGATGCCAACGACAAAGCCATCGCCCAGGGCGGTCTGCTGCCTGATACCCGGGTGGCATACTGGGGTCCTTATACCGGCAAGGTCAATGACGCTGTTTCACAGGCTTTGGACCGCATCTTCCTTGGCGATCAGACCGTGGATGAGGCTTTTGCTCAGGCTCAGACCGAAGCTCAAACGGCTCTAAGCAGCAAGTAAACGCAGTTTCACATCCTCTTTGCAGGAGGATTCCGAAGAGCAAAAAACAATTTGGTACGTGGTTCCCCTACCTGAAAAGGCAGGGGAACCCGGGAATCAGAATCGTTCAGAGTCGGTTAGTGATTACGAGGTGCGATATGCAGACGAAACCCAGTTCACAGGTTCGAAAAACCAGCATCCTCCCCTCCATCCTGGTTTTCATCGGTATTGTGGTTGTTCTGGTCTTTATTGCATTTCTCAATGCACCCACCATGGGCGGACCGAAGGTCATGGCTAGTTTTAATACCTACCTGAACGAGGTTCGCGCAACTGCCATTCCATTTATGATCGCCGTTGGTGTATTGGCGATGGTCCTGGCATTTTTCGTCGCCCGCGAGGTTCGTAAGGTGTGGCCGAACAAAAGAGAGCGAAATGAGTTTTTGACCGGCTACCTTTTCCTCGCTCCTTATTTACTCATTACGCTTACCTTTACCATTGGCGTGATTCTTTTTGCCCTGTATATTTCCTTCAATAATTACGACATTTTCACGAGACCAACCTTTGCAGGTTTGTCCAATTATGCCAAAGCATTTGAAGGTTTCACGGATTCGACAAAACGAGATTTTCTGCAATCTTTGTATAATGTTTTGTGGTATTCGCTTCTGGTAGTGCCTATTCAGACTTCCCTGGCAATTCTGCTTGCTGTTTTGTTGAATGCGCCTATGCATGCCCGGCAATGGTTCCGCACCATCTTCTATGCACCCAGCGTAACCTCATCCGTTGTTATCACTTTGATCTTCGTGTGGTTCTACTTGAAGGACGGATATGTCAATTATTTTATTCAAACATTCCTGGGATGGTTCGGTGTCAGCTTCCAGGGTGTTAACTGGTTGGGTGATCCGCGGGGTTTGATTCAATTGATCGTCGAAGCTTTTGGCGGGAAGATCCCATCCACACAATGGTACCTTCGCGGACCTTCCATCGCCTGGATGGCGGTGATGGTACAAAATATCTTCACCACCATCCCGACTTTCATGATCATGTTCCTGGCTGCATTGCAGGATATCAATCCAACATTGTACGAGGCCGCCAGAATTGATGGAGCAAACAATTGGCAGGTCTTCCGAAAGATCACCCTGCCGCTTCTGAAGCCGATCACCCTGCTTGTTGTTGTTCTTGGCACCATTGGAACGCTGCAGGTGTTTGACCAGGTGTACCTGGCGACCAAGGGAGGTCCGCTGAAGACATCTTTAACGCCGGTCTTTTTGATTTTCCAGGAGGCACTGGGCGTGAATGCTCCCATCAACATGGGTTACGCAACCGCGCTGGCTTTTATCCTGGCGGTGATCATATTCATCTTCACATTTATCCAGCGCCGCATGATTGAGAGCGGCACGGAACAGTACTAGGAAGGTTGCCATGGTAGAAGCCAACAAGCAACTTGCTCCTGTTTCTGGCACCTCTCATGCAGCAGCGTATTTTTTCAGGTTCGTCAAATCATTCTTCCGCTACTTGCTCCTCATCGCCATTGGCATCGTTATGATTTCACCATTCATCCTGGCGACACTGGGCACGTTCAAAACGGACCTCGAAATCACTGCTTTTCCCCCGAAATTCCTGCCCGCAGTGTGGCATTGGGAAAACTGGAGCCGCGTTTGGAACACGGATATCGGCCAGGGCGGCACTTTCCCCCGCTGGCTGTTCAACACAGCATTTCTGGCAGTCATAGTGGGCGTCTCACAGGTCATTTTCGGTTCAATGGCAGCTTATGCGTTTGCCCGGCTGAAGTTCGCAGGTCGCAATGCTGTGTTCAACTTTATGCTGGGCACCATGATGATCCCGGGCGCGGTGACCTTGATCCCGGCGTATGTTTTGATGACCAAGCTTCATCTGATCGACACATACTGGTCATTAATCCTGCCGGGGCTTGTTGGCGCGGGAAGCATTTTCACCCTTACACAGTATTTCAAATCCATCCCACGAGACCTTGAGGAGGCAGCCATTATTGATGGGGCAACCCATTTTCAGATCTTCCGCAAGGTGATCCTGCCCCTCGCCCGACCGGCAATCCTCACGGTTTTGATCCTGCAGTTCCAGGGAATGTGGAATGCGTTTTTGCAGCCGCTGCTTTATTTGAACTCACCGGACAAGTATGTGCTCAATGTTGCTCTGAGCATCTTCCAGCAGCAGTACAAATCTCAATGGAATCTCACACTGGTGGGTGCAATGTTCAATGCCATCCCGGTTTTGATCCTCTTCTTCGTCTTCAGCAAGTACTACATCGAAGGCGTTGCGTATACCGGGATCAAGGGCTGATCGGTTGTCTGGATGATGAGAACGGTTCTACGTATTGTTGGCGGAGCATTTCAAGACCTTTGGGCAGATCTGTGGACAGTGCTGGCGTGTAATCTTCTCTGGCTGATCGCCAATCTATTGATCATTCCTGGTCCGCCTGCCACCCTGGGGATAGTGCAGTACACCAATCGTCTGGCTCATGGCGAAGAGGTTGATTTTGCTGATTTCTTTAAGGCATTTCGCAGATCCTGGGGGTTGGGTTGGCGCTGGGGAGCAGTAAACCTGGCAGTGGTTGTTTTTTTGGTTGCTGATATTGCTCTGACCGACCAGTATCAAGCCACAACCTGGAGCTCATTATTGCAGGGTTTGTATGTAACACTGCTGATTTTCTGGCTGATGGTGCAGCTTTTTGCTTTGCCCTTCCTTTTCGAGCAGGAGCACCCGAGCGTATGGCAGGCGATGCGCAACGGAGCAGTGCTCATCGGGAGGAATTTGAGTTTTTCCATGGCACTTTCGCTGCTTGTGCTCATCATCATGATCGTAGGTACCTTTGCCTTCCTGCTCAGCGCGATGTTTGGTGCAACCTTCCTGGCGTGTGTTGGAAACAGAGCAGTGCTTAACCGACTGGAAGAATCCAGATTGGCTGGATCCACTTCTTAAGTGGATTGGCAAGGGTTCGATTAAATCGTTAATTTACTGGATATTTTTGAGGTATGAGGTAATCATGAACCTGACGCGCATTTCAACCAACCCCATTCTATTACCGGATCCAACCTCGGAATGGGAAACTTACAATGTTTTCAATCCTGCGGTGATATATCATGACCGGCTGTTCCACATGTTCTACCGCGCGCAGGGACTGGATTGGATCAGTCGGATTGGATATGCGGTTAGCGTGGATGGAATTCACTGGAACAGAATGCGCCGTCCAGTTCTGGAGCCCGCGGACGAAAGCGATTCACGCGGCATTGAAGACCCCCGTGTAACGGAGATCGACGGTCAGTTTTACATGACCTATACCGCTTACAGCTCGGTGTTTCAAGGTACGGGTGAACCGACGCATGAGGGCGGGGGAATCCAGCCGATGATCGCCCGCAGTCGGAACCTGATCACCTGGGAACGGATCGGTCCGATGGTGGTTGGTGAAGATAACAAAGACCACTTGCTGTTCCCCCGCCGTATCCGCGGTCGATATGTGGCTTTACACCGCAGAACACCCCAGGTGTGGTTGGCAGGATCGGAGGATCTTATCAGTTGGCCGCACGATCAGATGCGTCCCATCTATGGACCGCGACCTGAAAACGGTTGGGATTCTGAACGGGTGGGGGCATGTGGTGTTCCCATCGAAACTGCGCACGGCTGGCTGATGGTGTACCATGCGTACGACCATTCGCACACCTATCGCCTGGGGGTATGCCTGCTGGACCTCGAAGATCCAGGTGTGGTGATTCACCGCCCCAGGGAATGCATCCTGGAACCAAAGGAACTCTGGGAAATTCGCGGGGATGTGCCCAATGTAGTCTTTTCATGTGCAAACCCCGTGGTGAACGGTCAGGTTTACGTTTTCTACGGTGGCGCAGACCATGTAATTGGACTGGCTACCGTTGGTCTGGAAGAGCTGCTGGAATATGCAAGGTTTGGTTAATCGGACATCATGAAGATCACTTTCTTTGACAGGTGAGAAATGGTTGAGCTTTGGACAATAACGGAAAGCATGCTGAACCCTGAACAATTGAGTCATATGGAGACGGTATTCACCCAGGGCAATGGTTATCTGGGTACGCGCGGGGCTTTTGAGGAACGCTACCCGAACGAACAACGTACAACTTTTGTGCATGGCATCTTTGATGATGTGCCTGTTGTTTTCACTGAGCTGGTGAATTTTCCAGATTGGACGGAAGTGGAAATTCTGATCAAAGGTGAGCGTTTCAACCTGTCGGAGGGTGAACTCCTTTCTTATGAACGGCATCTTGACATGCATTCTGGTTTGCTCAGCCGTCGGGTCCGTTGGCGCAGCCCAGAGGGACGAACATCACAACTTAAATTTGACCGTTTTGCCAGCCTGGACAATATTCATCTCGCCTGTTTACGCGTGGAAATTACCCCCGAAGATTATGAAGGAAGTATCGAATTCCGTACAGGTCTCAGCTCGGAGGTTGATAACCTGTGCTTTAAGCACTGGCAAAGACTGCAGCAGGGGGTTGATCATGATCACATCTGGTTGGAAGTGCGCACACGGAAGAGCCAGATTACCGCAGGTATGGCAGCCCGAATTATGGTGGAAGCTGAGGGAAAGGTCGAAACGCAAACCTGGGATGTAGAAGGTCATCCGACGATTGCAGTCAAAACCCACGCTCTGGCAGGCAAACGCATTTCGATAGAAAAAACTGTAGCGATCTTTACAGACCGCGAAGGAACAGATCCACTTTCAAGAGCGAGCGCAACTTTGACAGGTTTGCCTTCTCCCGCCTGGGATTCACTATGGAAGGCACATGTCCGCTGCTGGGAAGAAGAATGGCGCCGCAGTGACGTGATCATCGAAGGGGATGATGAAGCACAGCTTGCAGTTCGTTTTAGTATCTACCATCTGCTCATTGCAGCACCGCGTAGTGACGAGTGTGTCAACATCGGCGCTAAAACATTAAGTGGTCATGGATACCGCGGGCACTCATTTTGGGATACTGAAATATTCATGCTACCGGTCTTTAGCTATGCACGTCCTGAAATTGCGCGCAATCTGCTTTCATACCGCTATCACAACCTGGCAGGCGCACGTGAAAAGGCGTCTGAGAATGGATTCCAAGGAGCACAATATCCATGGGAAAGTGCCGGTGACGGTCGTGAGGTCACTCCCACCTGGGTGCCCAATCAGAAAGACCGCACCAAGGTGATCCGCATCTGGACAGGTGACATTGAAATCCATATCTCCTCGGATATTGCTTTTGCAGTGTGGCAATACTGGCAGGTCAGCCAGGATCATGTATTCCTTGCTGATCGCGGTGTGGAGATCATTTTAGAAACTGCGCGCTTCTGGGCAAGCCGTCTCGAATGGGATCAGGAACGAAAACTGTATTTTCTGAGAGACGTTATTGGACCGGATGAATACCATGAGCATGTGGATAACAATGCCTATACCAATTATTTTGCTCGTTGGCATTTACGCAAAGCGATCTATCTGGCAAATTGGCTGCGTGAACTGGATCCTCAACAGGCAGCCGACTTGCTTCAGCGACTGCAAATTACAGACGAAACACTCAAGAGATGGAAGACCATTTCAGATCAGATCTATTGTCCGATCGACAAAACTACAGGATTGATCGAACAGTTTGAGGGTTATTTCCAGCACAAGGATGTTGACTTGGCCGGGATGGAGCCGCGAAAAGAATCGGTTCAGAGCTTAATGGGTATTGAAGGAGTCAACGCCACCCAGGTACTCAAACAGCCGGATGTAATGATGTTGATGTATTTGCTCTCGGATGAATTTGATCAGGCAACCATCCGTCAGAACTTTGATTACTATACACCCCGCACTGATCTTACCTTTGGCTCTTCACTTGGACCTTCGATCCAGGCGATCATGGCTGCCCGTTTGGGGGAACAGGATCAGGCATACGAAAATTTTATGCGGGCGGCACGAGCTGACCTGGGGGATGTTCGCGGAAATGCCGCAGATGGCATCCACGGTGCATCTGCGGGCGGTATTTGGCAGGCTGTGGTATTCGGATTTGCAGGACTGCAGGTGAATGATGAGGGCTGGACTGTCACCCCAAGTTTGCCACCGCATTGGAAACGCCTGGCGTTCAAGTTTGACTGGCGCGGTGAAGAGGTGAGCATTGATATTCCAGGAAAGAAGGAAGGGTAACCATGTTCAAAGCGTTCCTTTTCGACCTGGATGGGGTGCTGACCGATACCTCTGAATTTCATTTCCTGGCATGGCAGCGGCTTGCCACCGAACTGGGGATTTCATTCACCCGGGAGGATAACGAGGCGCTGCGCGGAGTTTCACGGCGTGAGTCGTTGACCCTGCTGCTAAAAGGTCGGGAAGTGACCGAGGAGCAGGCTGCGGAAATGATGGGGCGTAAGAATGGGTATTACCTGGATCTTGTGAACCAGATGACACCCGCAAATTTGCTGCCTGGTGCGAAGGAAATCCTGGTGGAATTGGGCGGGATGGGTGTGAAGCGGATGATCGTCTCCTCCAGCAAGAACGCCCAGTTGGTGGTCGACCGGCTTGAGCTTGAACCCCTTATTGATGGGTTGGTGGACGGCAATTCGCCAGCCCGATCGAAGCCGTACCCGGACCTGTTTCTACAGGGTGCCAGAAAAGCTGGCTTTCAACCCTCTGATTGCCTGGTGGTGGAAGATGCTGCTGCAGGGGTGGAAGCTGCCCATGCTGCCGGAATGCCGGCGCTGGGGTTGGGACCGGTTGAAAGAGTGGGAGAAGCGGAACTCGTTCTGCCCTCGCTGGAAGGACATACCGCGGCTGAAATCCTGAAGCGATTTGAAATAAATTCTTAAATGAAAAGTGATCCACCGGGGACTTGAACCCCGAACCCACTGATTAAGAGTCAGTTGCTCTGCCAATTGAGCTAGTGGACCATTGCGCGAGTGATTATACCCGAAAAATCATCCCCCGACCAGAGCCCCGTATTAGAGCCTCTAAAATGTTACCGTGACTGCTATTTGTTTGGGTTTAGAATAAGAGCATCCTGATCTACCGGAGCTTCCCTTGTCACGCGATCTTTCCAGAATCTCTCTCCGTCAATTCTTCGCATCACTCTTCAATCGTGCTGGCTCACAGCGCGAAATTGAGCTGGATCAATACCGTATCCGTTTCTTCCACTGGCAGGCGGATGAAAACGGTTTCAAAGAGTGGAGGCTGGAAGGCGTGGAACCCGGACTTCAGGGATCGCTCAAACTCTCGCCTGAAGCTGAGAAAGGTGAAGACGGTGTGCTGAGCGGCGAAATGATCAGCCCGGTGCTGGAAACCGGCTTTGAGTTGCACAGCGCCATCGCTTCATGGAATGTGGATTCCCCGCCAGGAAGCTGGGTGAAGATCTCTCTGAGGGTGCAGTTCGAAGGAATCTGGTCCCGATGGTACATTCTGGGCATCTGGTCGCAATCCGGCGATCCTGACGAACGCCACTCTGTCAACGGACAGGATGACGAGCGCATCAAGATCGCCACAGACACCCTGGTTGTTCGGGAGGGTTTAAATTCGCACGCCCTCCAGATGAAAATCAATCTGAACAGTCGTTCAGACAGCCAGTCCCCGGTCGTCACTGCCGCTGCCCTGGTCGCCGACAACCGTTTCAGGTCGAATTACATCCCATCAAAGGGCAACCGGCAGTTATGGAACAAGATCATTGAGGTACCGCAGTTCTCGCAAATGGTCTACCCTGGCGGGGGAAACGTGTGGTGCAGCCCGACAAGTGTTTCGATGCTGCTGGCTTACTGGCAAAACTACAAAGGTCTACCCGAACCCCTGGTACGGGAGACGGTGGCTGGCGTATATGATGCAATCTATGAAGGTGCCGGCAACTGGTCGTTCAACACTGCCTACGCTGCCACCCGGGGGATGAATTCTGCTGTTTCACGTCTTGCCAGCCTGGAAGAAGCTGAAGAATTCATTGCCCGCGGCATTCCGCTTGCCATGAGCCTTTCCTGGAAGCCCGGCGAGTTGACCGGGGCACCGGTGGAGAAATCAAATGGTCACCTGGTGGTGCTGGCCGGTTTCGACGCCCTCGGCAACCCGGTGGTGAACGACCCCGCAGCAAAGGAAGACTCCCTGGTTCGGCGTGTGTACCAGCGGCAGGAATTCGAAAAGCTCTGGCGGACAACCTCTGGCGGTGTTGTCTACATCATCACACCCCCCGGAATTACCTGGCCTGAATAGCAGGTGTTCTCAGGAACAAAATCAAACAGGAGGGCTGAATCGCCCTCCGGTGGTTTCTTCCGGTAGCCCAAATCGAACCCGTACCCTACCAGACCCGCTTCATTGCCGGATTGTCGATGGCGCGCCTTCCCACCTTGGCCATATCCAGCCATGAGCCGCTCACTTTCACCCGCACCACATCCGCGGTAAAGTCGGTCACAGTCGGGCCGTCGTTGCTCAAGAGGTAGGATCCCACCGCGTAAATATCCACGGGTACTTGCAGCTTCTCAAAGCGGCTGATCTTCTCAGGGTTGAACCCGCCGCTGACCACAATCTTCACATTTCGGCAATACTCCCTTGCCCGCTCACGCCACTCCGCCGGTACGTCCCAGCTTTCCCAGGCGGCATCCAGCCGTTGCCGAAGAATGAACACCTGGCGTGGATTCACTCCCAAATCCAGCTTGGGATCTCCCAATGGCGGCACAGAAATATCCCGCAGCGATCCAGAGGTATCCAGGCGCACACCATAAAGGATGAAACGGGCTGCTTCCTGCTCGTTTCCCGCATCCATGAGTCTGCGATATTCATCGAACATGGCTTTGCAGGTGCGCAACGAATCGGTGACGCTGTCATTATTGAAATCCACAAGTGCGATCCGGCTGATGGATACTGGCAGCACGCGGGCAAAGGCGATCGTCGCTTCGGCAGTATCACCGAGGAATGCGGCAATGGCTGAATGCGCAATCGTGCCGCCCCCTGCGCCACCCCACCAGTCGCCCTGTGCGTCTGTCGAAACGAACGGTCCCAATGTGCTGGCGTAGTCTTTGTTGTAGCGCTGTAAACCCATCAGGTAGGCGTAGCCATCCGCTGCCTGTGCTTCGTGAAGGTCAAACCGTGCCGGGAAAAACATCATCGGTTTGCCCCTTGCTGCGAGGATGGTTTCATACACATTGGTGGCAATCCGTGATGACCGGGTAAGAATACCCAGGGTGGGAGTTTCCAGCAGGGCAAAATCCCGATAGCGCCCCCTCACCCGCATCACGGGTTGGACGTTCAGCGGGTCACCTTCGTAATTGACGGTTTCCCCGTCTTCGAGCGCCCATACTTCCAGGTCGTTGGCAGTGTTGATGAACTCACCACCTTCAAAATATCCGCTGCAAAGCTGCAGCATGGTGAGCGCCTTATCCAACCCCACCACGATCGTCTTGCCTGGGCGGCGGGTGAACCACTGCATTTCCACTTCGATATCACCGCAGGAAATGCAATCTGCGCACAGTTCCCGGGGAAGGTTGGGATACTGACCCGCATATTCATAATTCTGCTTTGACAGTTCCGCAAGCATCAGCGCGATGTTGACAAAGTACTTGTCGGAGTACCAACCCCTGCGCATGCGGTCGACATCCAGCTTGAAAGTTTCATTCCCCAATCGCTTGTGATTAAAGAGGCTCATAAAGCTCCTTTGCACCATCTCTCGTTGGAACTATTGTAATCCAATTGGGTGGAAAGGGCTGAGGATGGAAAGTGATTATGGAAAATGATAAAGGCTTCCAGTATCACCAGAAGTCTTTCATGAGTTTTCTGGATTTTCTGTTGTGTAATAAATTATTGGGTCAGGATCATGTGAACGAGACGGTTCATCACCACGCTTTTGGATTCCCCGCCCTGATCATCAGTTGTGGAAAGGCAGGTATTCAGCATATGCTGCAAATAGATCTCGGTGACGCGGTTCGTGGCTGATTTGGCAGCGGAAAGCTGCTGCAACACTTCCTCGCAGTCACGTTCAGAAGCCAGCATGGCACTGATACCATGGATCTGCCCTTCCAAACGGCTCAGCCTGATGCATAAATCGCGCTTGACATTCTCATCTTTCAGATTCATCATTCACCTTTTGGGCACCTGTCACGCAGGCGGTCGAACTCACCCTCAGCGAAATTCGCTGTCTTCTCCACCACACCCTGAAGTTGCAGAGTGGGAATACCCATACACCGAGGACAGGGTGGGAATGACCTGGGTGTCATGGCTGTGGCATAGGGGACATTCCACCGGTGCATCGGTTTCAGCGGTTTCCAATTCAACGTCAAACATGCTTCCGCATGAGTCACACAGATATTCAAACAGGGACATCCATTTCTCCTTTGATGATGATGCTCCAGGGGAGTATGTGTTCATTTTATGCCCTCTTGCACCTCCTGTCAAGAAAATTCGATTTTCATTCTTGACACAGAACGGATGTTCGTGTATTATTATAGTACAAATGACCGATAATGGGCTCAGGAGGCAGTCATGGCACGAAGAAGCCAGGGATTAAGTGAACGACACCGAAAGATCATGGAGTTTCTGATCAAATTCCAGAATACCAACGGGTATTCCCCTTCGATACGGCAAATTGGCGACAGCATCAATGTCAAGTCCACATCTTTGGTGGATTATTACCTGAATCAACTCCAGCAGATGGGCTTTATCGATCGCGAAGATCGAATTTCACGCAGCATTCGCGTTCTCACGCCTGTGATTGACTCACCCTCATTGAAGGAAAAGGTTGCAGATGCGGTTCAGAATGTTTCTGCCACGCTTTCCGACCTGGTCAGCATTCCCCTTGCCGGACGCATCGTCGCCTCGGCACCCATCCCCATGCCCACCTCCGACCTGCCCTATTTTGACTCCGAATCCAGCGTGGATATTGCGCGCAGCCTGCTGCCCGCCCGCGAAACGAATGACCTTTTTGCGCTTGAAGTGAGCGGCGATTCCATGGTCGATGCCATGATCAATGATGGCGATATTGTGATCATGAAGCAGGTGAAGTCTGCCAATAATGGCGAGATGGTCGCGGTCTGGCTGGATGACAGGGATGAAACCACCCTCAAGTATTTCTACAAGGAAGCCAACCGCATCCGTCTGCAGCCTGCAAACCCGAACATGGGACCCATTTACGTGGATAACCCCAAGAGCCTGCGCATCATGGGTCGGGTGGTGATGGTCATCCGCCAGGTCAAGTCCATCGCAGTCTAAAGGTTCACGAGAACAAATAAAAAATCCTCCCGGGAAGGAGGATTTTTCAGTCAAGCCTGTCCATCAGAACTAGGCAAGTTCAACAACGCCACCGGCAGCTTCGAGCTTCGACTTGGCATCGTTGGCGGCTTCCTTACCGACAGCGGAAAGGACTTTGGCGCCAGCGGTCTCAGCCATGGTTTTGGCTTCCACGAGGCCGAGGTTGGTGAGTGCACGGATGACCTTGATGACTTCGATCTTCTTGGGACCGGGGTCCTTGAGGACAACGTCGAACTCGGTCTTTTCTTCGACGGGTTCAGCGGCAGCGACGGGGCCGGCAACGGCGGCCATGGCAACAGGTGCAGCGGCGGAAACACCCCATTTTTCCTCAAGTTTCTTGACAAGATCCGCAGCTTCGAGAACAGAGAGCTCGCTCAGCTGTTCAACAAGTTTTTCCAAATCAGCCATTTCAAATACTCCTTCAAATTAATTGTTGAAATTCTTTCCGGGGAAAACCCCCGGACCGATTGATCCAGCCTATCAGGCAGCGGTGGATGCAGCTTCTGACTTAGCCTTGATCACTGCTGCCACTGAGCGGGCAGGTTCAGCCAATGTTCGGACAAGCTTGGTGGCAGGCGCTGAGATTACGCCCAACAGGGTGGCACGCATCACGGGCAGCGGTGGCAAATCTGCCAGCACTTTTACCTGTTTGCCGTCGATCAATTCCCTACCCAGAAATCCGCCTTTGACTGCGATCGTATCCGAGCCCTTTGTGGCATCGGTGAAGACTTTGGCAAGAGCGGGGGGATCTGAGAAAGCAAATCCGACAAGTGAGGTTTTCTCGAGAAATGCAGCCTTCGGATAACCTCTGGCTTCAAGCGCACGGTCGAACAGGGAATTCTTGACCAGGTGAACTTCGTTGCCAGTCTCGCGCACTTTGGCGCGGAAGGCATCGATCTCTTTCATGTTCATGCGTTCATAAGTCAGTACAAATATCGCCTGGCTGTTCGAAACCCATTTTTCATACTGGGCGGACATATCGCCCTTTTGCTTCTTTGTAAAGGCCAATGAAATCTACCTCCTTCCTTCAAAAATAAAAGTCTTTGTCTGGTAACGCCAGGCAAAGACTTTTCTCGTTCCCTTTCGGGAGGAATTCGATCAATCAGTCTTCACCTCGGCGGGAAATTAAGCCCTTTCAGGCACCAGCTTTCTTCGGTGAATGCTCGTTTTTCTGCTCGAGCGGGGCAATTATACCACGTTTATTCCAGTGAAATGCTCACCGCCTGCAGAGGATCTACTTTGATGCCAGGGCCCATGGTGGCGGCGACGGCGATCTTTTTGATGTATGTACCCCTGGCACCGGTGGGGCGTGCTTTCTTGATGGCTTCCATCAGGGCAGCGAAGTTTTCGAAGAGCTTCTGGGCTTCGAATGATGATTTACCGATGGGAACGTGGATGTTTGCCGTCTTGTCGAGACGGAATTCCACACGGCCTGCCTTGGATTCATTGATCACGCGCGGCAACTCTTCGGCTGCCACAACGGTGCCAGCCTTGGGATTTGGCATCAATGAACGCGGACCCAGGATACGACCCAGGCGTCCAACCTTACCCATCATATCGGGAGTGGCAATAGCCACATCGAATTCAGTCCAGCCAGCAGCGATCTTGTTGATCATTTCATCTGAATCCGCAACGTAATCAGCGCCGGCTTCCTGTGCTTTGGTTGCAGCATCGCCCTGGGCAAATACCAGGACGCGTACGGTCTTTCCCAAACCGTGGGGCAGAACGACCACATCACGTACCTGCTGGTCTGCCTGGCGCGGGTCGAGACCCATGCGCAGGTGGACTTCAATGGTGGCATCAAATTTTGCGTAGGAAGTCTCTTTCGCCAGAGCCACCGCTTCCCTCGGTGAGTATGACTGCTCGTGATCCACTTTTGCGAGTGCTTCAATATATTTCTTACCGTGTTTCGCCATTTTTTCTCCTTCGTGGTGCAAGCGGGCAGAATGACTGCCCTCCCACAAACTTACTTCTCAACCGTCAAGCCCATATTGCGGGCAGTGCCTTCGATCTGACGCATTGCTGCTTCCAGATCGTTCGCATTCATGTCTTTCATCTTCTTTTCGGCAATATCGCGAATCTGCGCCTGGGTGACCTTGCCCACCTTGTTGCGATTGGGAATGTCAGAACCCTTGGGGATGCCGGCTGCCTTCTTCAACATTTCTGAAGCAGGGGGTGATTTCAGAATGAAGGTGAATGAACCATCGGTGTAAACGGTGATTTCTGCAGGAATCACTTCGCCAACCTGGTTTTGAGTGCGGGCGTTGTATTCCTTGCAGAATGCCATGATGTTGATCCCGTGGCCAGCCAATGCCGGGCCAATTGGGGGTGCTGGATTTGCTTTGCCAGCATTGATTTGCAGTCTTACAATTGCTTTCAGTTTCTTTGCCACTTTAACTCTCCTTGGTGGTTATAACGGGTGAAAAGGGGAGCACCCTCCCACAATATGCGTAAGATCTCTCACGCTTTTTCAACTTGTAAGAAATCAAGTTCTACAGGAGTTTCACGTCCGAAGAAATTGACCATTACTCTTACCTTGCTGCGTTCCATATCAATTTCCGATACCTGACCACGGAAATCGTTGAAGGGACCATCCACGATGCGAACACGCTCGCCGACTTTGAATGAAACCTTGACGTGCGGTGCTTCTGCTTCCATGCGGCGAAGTATTTGCTGCACTTCCTCCGGGCGCAGGGGGGTTGGGTCGTTGCCCATACCCACAAATCCCGTCACACCCGGCGTATTGCGAACCACGTACCAGGACTCTTCAGACAGGATCATGTTGACCAGCACATAGCCGGGAAACACGTGGCGTTCCACGGAGCGGCGTTTGCCGTCTTTGACTTCGATCTCTTCCTGTGTGGGAATGACGACATCAAAGATCTTGTCTTTCATTCCCATCGTCTCAATACGCTGCTCCAGGTTGTAACGAACCTTGTTCTCATAGCCTGAGTAGCAATGGATTACGAACCAGTTCCGCTCCGAAGTACCTTCCGGGGGGACGTCTGAGGTCATTTCATTTCCAAAAGCAGCAGGCAATTCCTCTTCAACCGGCGGCTTGATTACTTCATCAGACGCGTGTTCCTCGCGGGATTCCTTTTCCTCAGGCTCCTGCGATTGAGAGTCATCCATCTCACCGTTGTAATTATCGTCATCACGCGCGTCCATCATCACCTTGCCAATCCTTTTTGAACTGGTTTAACCCAGGATCAAACCAATCAGTCTTGTAAATAAAAAGTCCAATCCGCCGAGGACAATCCCCATGGCCAACATGACCAGCAAGACGACCTTGGTCAATTGCCAGGCTTCCCTGGGAGTCGGCCAGGCAACCTTGTGCAGCTCACCAATGGTTTCACGCCACCAACGGGCAAGACCCTTTTCTTTCTTGACCTTGACGATCTTTTCAGCCATGGCATACTCCTCTTTTACGGCTAAAGCGCCGTCTCACGATCTTCTCTCAATCCGAGGGACGGGACGGCGTCGCCTTTTGTTCTAGGCAGGCCAAGCAGGAATCGAACCCACAACCTCCTGTTTTGGAGACAGGCGCTCTGCCAGTTGAGCTATTGGCCTGTGATTTGTAAGGCGGGAATACTCCCGCCTTACAACGGATTACCTTTTACTTGGTCTCCCGGTGAAGCGTGTGCTTCTGGCAGTGGGAGCAATACTTCTGCAATTCCATCCGACCCGGGTCATTGCGCCGGTTCTTCTCGGTGGTGTAATTCCGATTCTTGCACTCATTGCACGCCAGGGTAATCACCGGGCGGATATCTTTCTTTTTGGATGCCATTTTGTCTCACGCAGCCTGTAATTACTGCAGGCTGACAACTCCTTTATGCCAAGATCTTTGTGATCACGCCGGCGCCAACCGTCAGACCACCTTCGCGAATTGCAAACTTTGACCCCTGCTCCA
>DNOU01000085.1:0-288 GCA_003501835.1 Anaerolineaceae bacterium
GAAATGTCAAACGGGTGCTGGCACGGGTGTTTGACCTGGCTGATCCCGTTAATACCCCTGCCGGTGAAAACAAATGCTGGCAGCTGGCAGAGCAGTTGATACCGGATGAAGAACCGGGGAATTACAACCAGGCAGTGATGGAAATCGGCGCCACAATCTGCACCCCGCGGAATCCACGTTGCCATAGCTGCCCGCTGAATGAATTGTGCAGGTCCTTCGCCCTGGGTAATCAGGTACAACGACCGGTCATGCAGCCCAAACCTTTCGTGCCCACTTTTACGGTTGCAG
>DNOU01000085.1:481-1668 GCA_003501835.1 Anaerolineaceae bacterium
GGTATCCCATGGGTAAGATCGACCGCAGTATTTCCCGCGATCTGGAAGGAAGATATGGATTTTCTTGATGAGAGTGAATATGTGACCAGGCGCGAAGCCATGGTTACAGAACAAATCCTCTCGCGTGGCATCATCGAACCCAGGCTGATAGAAGCCTTACGCACCATTCCCCGCCACCTCTTTGTTCCAGCCGGTTACCGCCGGTATGCTTACTCTGACCATCCACTGCCCATTGGTGAAGGTCAAACGATCTCTCAACCCTACATGGTGGCATTGATGACCAGTCTGCTGCAGCTGACGGGCGGTGAAAAGGTGCTCGAAATCGGCACAGGCTCCGGGTACCAGGCTGCCATCCTTTCCCGCCTCGCCCGCGAGGTCCATACCATCGAGATCATCCCCGAAGTAGCCCGGAAAGCCCGCAAAACCCTGGATTCTCTCGGCTACACGGGCATAAGCATTCACGTGGGCGATGGCTCACTTGGCTACCCCGAATCAGCACCATACAATGCCATCCTGGTCACTGCGGCAGCCAGGGACGTGCCAAAAGCCTTTTTCGAGCAGCTTGATCCAACTGGACGCATGGTCATTCCAACCGGCGCTCAAAGCCTGCAGCACATCCAATTGTGGACGCATGAATTCAACCATTGGGAAGCTGAAAACATCCTGGCGGTTTCCTTCGTACCGCTGCGTGGAGTGGACGGCTGGACCCGCGAAGAATGGCCTATTTAAAACCGCTGGAATCCATAAAACAGGATCCCAGCGGTCCATTAATTGAGCCCTAAGAACTACGATTTGGAAACGTTCACGATGACCACCGGCCGACGACGGACCTCGCTGTAAATGGTGTTGCCCACCACCTTTTCGAGATCAGACTTCAAGTTGCCGTTGGCATGCGCAGCGGTCGTGGCAATCTTTTCACGCAAGATTCGAACCAGGTCATCAGATTCAGACAGGGCAATAAAACCCTTGCTCACCACATCGGGAGCACTGGAAACGCGACCGGTGAATTTATCCATCGCCAGGTTGACGACCACGACACCGTCCTGCGAGAGTACCTCGCGTTCCTTCATGACCTCTGGGTTCACCATTCCGACACCCGATCCGTCCACAAAGACGTATGAGGTGGGAATGCGTTCACCCAGTTTCATTTCACCATTGTGAAATTCCACTGACTGCCCGTTCATCAG
>DNOU01000085.1:1683-4014 GCA_003501835.1 Anaerolineaceae bacterium
TGGATGGGAATGAAATACTTTGGCCGGGTAAGATGCATCATCAACTTCATTTCTTCCTGGCTGGCGTGACCAGAGACGTGCACCGGAGCCAGCGATTCGTAGATCACATTTGCGCCGCGTGCAAAAAGCTGGTTGATGGTGCGGTAAACATTTTCCTCGTTCCCCGGGATGGGATGCGAAGATAGCACCACCGTATCCCCGGGTTTGACCTCAATCTGGCGGTGAGACCCTGTGGAAAGCCGCCCCAGGATGGAGGTGGGTTCACCCTGCGATCCGGTGACCATGATAGCCACACGATCATCCGGCAGATTCAAGCCTTCTTCCAGGCTCACCATTTCGGCATCCGGGATTTCGAGATAGCCCAATTTGCGGGCAATGCGGGCATTGTCCACCATGCTGGTGCCAGCGAAAGCCATCTTGCGGTTATACCGCCTGGTAGTGTTTGCCACCTGCTGCATGCGGCTGACCAACGAGGCAAAGCTGGCAATGATGATGCGTCCTTTTGCCTCGCGGAAGACACGGTCAAAGGCATCATCGATCACCCGTTCCGAGGGCGTCCAACCTGGACGTTCTGCATTGGTCGAATCCGCCAGCAACGCCATTACTCCCCGGCTTTGCAGCTCGGCAAGCTTGGCATAATCAGTAGGCCAGTTGTCCACAGGGGTGTGGTCAAATTTGTAATCGCCGGTGTGCACCACCAGTCCTGCGGGAGAATCAATTCCCAACCCCACCGCATCGGGAATGGAGTGGCAGACATGGAAAAAATCCACGGTGAAAGGACCAATCTTGCGGCTGTCACCAGCATGCACCGTATCCAATTTTGCCCGCTGCATCATCCCACTTTTTGCCAGTTTGACTTCCAACAGTCCCTGGGTGAGGGGTGTGGAATAAATGGGAGCATTGATCTCTTCCAGAACGTGACGGATGGCGCCGGTGTGATCTTCATGACCATGGGTAATGACGATCCCTTTGACCTTGTCGCGATTCTGTTTGAGGTAGGTAAAATCCGGGATGATGTAATCAATCCCCAGCATATCGTTTTCGGGGAACATGAGCCCGGTGTCCACCACCAGGATCTGGTTATCGTACTCATACGCCATCATGTTCGCGCCGACTTCCCCGAGTCCCCCCAGGGGAATAATTCGCAATGTATGTTTCTGCATTAAGTTAAAACCTTCTCTTCCCTCACATGGGAGGGCAAAATTCTAAAGCCGCAGTGAGGATTCACTCTTCTGCGGATAAGTGCATCGGGTTGTAATAAAACAATCCCTTGCAGAACTGAAAGCAAGGGATTGCTAAAGTTTAGAACCACTTCTCACAACAATTCCATCCCATTCTGACCGGATAGACCCTTCATTTCGCTTCAACAACAAGTTCACAAGAACTTGCAATCATTTCATTCATAAAAGAACAACAATGGCTATTATACCCGATAAATGTTAATTTTTTATATGGAAATTATGAAAATCCCTGAAGGAGGACTGCAGATCGAAATTATCCCCGGTGAACAGGGTTGCCGTTGAAGAGAGTCTCGCGGATCCTGGCAATCTGCCTGCGCAGGGTTTCATCCTGCTGGATCAACTCAGCCACTTTTTCACAGGCATAGATCACCGTGGTGTGGTCCCTGCCACCCAGTATGGCGCCAATTTGCGGTAGCGAGACATTGCCTTCCTGGCGCAGCAAGTACATGGCCACCTGCCGGGGTAATGCCACCTCGCGGGTGCGGCTGCGACCCAGTAGTTTTTCGGGGGTGATTCCAAAGGCAGTGGCTACCACATCCACCACCCGGCGTGGCTCAAGGTTGTTGCGCTGTGGAATCATATCCGCCAGGGCAACTCCAGCAAGTTCGAGCGAAAGGGGTTCACCGCGCAGATCAGAGTATGCCAGGACCCGGGTGAGAGCGCCTTCCAATTCACGGATGTTGGATTGCACCTGGTTGGCAATCATTTCCAGGATCACCTGCGGTACATTGCGGCGGGCGCGATCCGCCTTTGATCGAAGGATGGCAATGCGTGTTTCCACATCTGGAGCCTGGATGTCTGCGGTCAACCCTGACTCAAAACGAGAGCGCAGCCTCTCCTCAAGCGTGACCATGGCTTTTGGAGGGCGGTCGGATGAGATGACAATTTGTTTGTCCTGTCCGTAAAGGGTGTTGAAGGTGTGGAAGAATTNNTCAGCAGCACATCCACCTGGCGGTAACGGTCGCGGAAGGCAGGGGTGCTGTGGGTGCGGATGGAATTGATCAAGTCGTTGGTGAATTCCTCTGAGGTTACATAAAGGACGGTCAACCCCCCTTTTAAGGCTTGATTGCCAATGGCATGCAGCAGGTGG
>DNOU01000145.1:0-313 GCA_003501835.1 Anaerolineaceae bacterium
GCGCCATCATGGTTGCCCTGGCCCTGGGAAAAACCTCGGTCATCAGGGGCAGAGAGCTGATGATCGCCAGCTCAAAAGTCATATAGAAGAGGAAGAGCCAGATGAACGCCCCTGTGAGCGAGCGGCTGAAAAGCGGCAGACTGGCAGACACCAGGGCGTTGAGGATCAATCCCAACCCCACCGAGCGCTGCTTGCCAATGTGGTCGGCAAGGTAAGCAGTGAGCCCTTCTCCGGTCATTTCCGAAATACCAATGAGCAGGGTGGCTGCGCCGAGGGCGGCGATTTCCACGCCGTAGGAAGTCTGAATCCACAC
>DNOU01000145.1:460-8649 GCA_003501835.1 Anaerolineaceae bacterium
GAGAGTTCGGTGATTGCCAGGTAGAGTCCACGTTTTTGATAGGGTACATGGTCGCCCACATATGCCTGCATGGCCGGCAGGTAGAGGTTGTTTCCCAGGTTGCCCAGCATGATCACCAGGAAAAGCGTGCCGTAGCTTGGGATCAAGCCCGCCAGCAGGGTGCCTACCAGCACGATACCGATGCCGAGCAGCATGCCGGTCTTCCTGCCGCGGCGGTCTGCAATGGGCGCCAGGAATGGTGCGGCTGCACTGGCAATGAAGGAGAAGGCAATCGCCAGCGAGATCCGGCTGATATCCACACTCAGGTTGCTGGCAAAAATCGCCAGAAATGGGTAGACCATGCGGACCACCGAGGTGAGGACGAGTCGGGTGGTGGTAAACAAGGCTACCCGGCTGTTGAGTTGCTTTAAGGTCAGCGGTGATTCAGTCATGACGGCTTTCTTTGAAAAAATACCCCCTCCCGGTACACAAACTGGAGGGGGCGGTTGGCGTTGAATTTGTCACTCAATCGTTTGTTGCGGACGCTCTGGCAGGCTGCTGAACCAGACCATCGTGGCAGTGTATGATTTCACCCGTCCAATACGAATCAGCCAGTCGAGATCTTCGTTCATGATGTGATGGCTGATATCACTTTCCGACACGGTGATGAAGTCGCCCGAACGAACATCCTGGAAGATATCATCACCCCAATCAATCGCAATTGTGCCGTCCTGCAAAATCAACACCCAGTTTCTGTTTACCGGAGTACCTTCTGCCATGACTGATCCTTTACTCCTGTGTGCAGCGGACAGGGTAGTGTGGAAAAGAAATTCACACCGGAGTTCAGTTCATTATGCAACAAAAGTGGCAAATGTGGTAGTCCTCAGACGGTTGACCAATTCGGTTTGTGATTCGCACCATACGTCGTGAATGGGGCATTTTTCGCCAAATGCGCAGGCATCATTATTCAGGGTGCACTCGTTCAGGGCAATGGGACCATCAATGGCCTCCACCACATCCAGCACCGAGATCTCATCTGCCGGACGTGCCAGGGAGACGCCACCCCGGGCACCGCGTGAAGTGTGTATCAGCCCTGCGATGGACAGCTGGGAGATGATCTTTGCCAGGAAGGAAGGCGGAATCTTCTGGGAATCGGCAATCTGGTTTGTGGCAGCGCGCTTGCTTGAGTCCAGGCGTGCCAGGAAAAGCATTGCTCTTAAGGCATAATCTGCTTGACGGGTGATCTGCATAGACTTCCTCTTGGGGAAAATGGGTAAAAACACTCTTTATTGTATTGTATTCTACACCAATCACATGCAAAAGTGATAGGTGTAATTGCTTTGCAATGACCTTAATCGTTGATCGGGAGGTCTAACGGGGTAGAGTATAATCAAATCATGACTGATTTCAAATTCCACACCCCCATAACTGTACGCTACATTGACCTCGATGCCCAGTGGCACGTCAACAACGCACACTTTTTTTCCTTTATTGAACAGGCCAGGTATTCCTACCTGGTGGAATTGGGGTTGTTCAATGGACAGAACTTCCTCGATTTCCCCATCATAGTTGCGGATGCCCACCTCAGCTATCAGCAGCCCATCCCCATCGGTGTACAGGTGGACGTGGGTGTGGCCGTGACCCGAATTGGCAACAAGAGCCTGCGATTTGAATATATCATTACCGATCCATCCCGCACCATCATTTATGCTACCGGTGATACCACCAATGTGACCTACGATTTCCACACCAAAACCTCAAAACCGGTACCCGGGGAATGGCGCGAGAAGATCAGCCAGTTCGAAGGACACCCCTTCTAAAATCATGGAGCCCAAAATGAAAGTCACTCTGCCGGCAGTGGATGAGTCTTCGCTGCTCACTTTTCTGGCGAATCTGCTGAACACGCCCAGCCCAACCGGTTTTGCAATGAAAGCGGTGGATCTTGCCGAGCACGCCTTTGAAAAGATTGGCGGAGTGACCCTTTCCCGTACGCGGAAGGGTGCGCTGCTGGTCAAACTCGACGGACAGCGGGATGATGCTCCGCGGGCATTAACGGCGCACACAGATACCCTGGGAGCGATGGTCAAAGCGATCAAACCCAACGGCAGGCTGATGCTCACCCAGGTTGGAGGATATGCCTGGAATTCCATTGAAGGCGAGGGATGTACCGTCTTCACCCAAAGCGGAAAACAGGTCAGGGGTTCCATCCTCATCAACACAGCTTCCACCCATGTCCATGGGGCGAAAACAGCCGAAACGCCGCGCAACGAAGAGACGATGGAGGTCCGCTTGGACGAGGAAACTTTTGACGCCAAAACGACCGGGCTTCTGGGCATCAGCGTGGGTGATTTTGTGGCTTTTGACCCGCGGGTGGAGATCACCAACGGTTTCGTGCGTTCGCGCCACCTGGATGACAAAGCCTGCGTGGCTTGCCTGGTGGCCGCTGTGCAAAGCCTGATGAAAGCCGGGCTGAAACCCCTGCAGACGACCTACCTGCTGATCAGCAATTACGAGGAGGTGGGGCATGGTGCAGCCACCGGTATTCCCGTTGAAGTGACCGAACTGCTGGCGGTGGATATGGCTGCCGTGGGCGAAGGTCAGACCTCTGATGAAACCCATGCCACCCTGTGCGTCAAGGATTCCGGAGGTCCTTATCATTACGAGATGGGTCAGAGGCTGCGGGATCTGGCTGAGATGTATGAGATTCCTTACAAGGTGGATATCTACCCTCATTATGGGTCCGACGGCGAAGCCTTCTGGCGGGCAGGTGGCGACGTGGCTGTGGCGCTGATCGGTCCGGGGGTGGACGCTTCACATAATTACGAGCGCACCCATTCCAAAGCCCTGATGGCGACCACCCGCTGGGTGCTGGCGTACCTGCTCAATTGAGGTGATGCAAATAAGTAAGAAAAATCACAAGATTCTGGAATAGTAGCAATAGGATTGAGGCTGCTAAAGGAAAGATGCAACATGCAATGTTAGCATTGGAACGACTACAAAAGTTATCGCAGCCATTATTGTTATCAAATGTTCAGTTTATTTCTGGTGATTTTGAAACTGTTGGCACGTTCATTGGCACAAGCGACCCTTTAAGTTTTTCAGAATCATTTTGTTCATTTATTTATCATTTCCGAGCTATTGGTGATGCAATATAAAGGATGTCGAAGCCAATAAAAAGAATGGGTTCGGACTTTGGGTAGAAAAATGGAAACAAGAGATTCTTGAAGATGAATTCTTACATTTATTAATGAATTTCGGAAGGAAGATTTCCATCAAGGAAGGAATAGCCTTGTATTTAGGATGGAAGGATTTAGGTTTGATTCGAATTCTATTGAGAGAAAACAATATGTAAACGCAGAATTGAGAATAGATGGTACTGGACCTTAATGGATATTAAGCAAGGATCCAGTAAACGAACGAAGAGAAAGCGTAAAGATTCATGAAGGTTACACCATAAGTGTAGCGATTAATAGACCACCGACAACACATAAAGGAAAAATCCTTAGCCAGAATGATCCTTTATCGATTTGCTTAATTGCTAGGCAGTATAATGCAGAATTCCTCTTTGAGGCATTGACAAAGTTTGGAAGCTAGCAAAATCTGGCTCGCCGTAAACAAAACTTCATTCTTTATCGTAGAAATTGAGACCCCATAAATGTTGGGTTTCGAGTCGATGATTTCATCAGCATTTCACTTAGAACCTCCTCTTAACCACTCCTTGAATTTGCTCTACCTGTCCCAAAAGGTCAAAAAACCATTGAGGAGTCCTCGCATTTACCCGGGAGATTTGTGCCTACGTTGCAATGAGTTATATTCTTGCGGACCATCATTGCGAGGGAGCGTTCTTTGCGACCGCGGCAATCTGCTGTCGTCATGTGAAAAAGAAGATTGCCACGGCACCCATGACGGGAAACATCGTCAGGGCAGGCAAACCGCCCCGTAATGACGATTCACGGAGTAATTGGCGGGAACCCTTTTTCGCTACTGCTATTGGGACGCACCCATGACGAAAACCATCGTCAGGGTCATGACGGCTAACTTTCCCTGCTGTAGACAGGATTTCTTTGACTGCAGATGCAAACCGGTCACTTTATCAAGGAAACATGATCTAATGGGAAATTTATATGCGCGCGGTAAAATCAGAAGTGCCTGGAAAAGCGCAAAAAACTGGTACAATCAGCGCAAACATGACAAAAATTGTCTGAATCAGGTAAGTGACAGGTTTTCAAATTCATCATTGATTGTTCATTCCTGATTCTGACCACAGGAACGGATGGCAGGAGGTAAGACATGGCTGGAATGGAACGCTTCACCCAGAGAGCCAGGCGGGTTCTCGCCCTGGCGCACGAAGAAGCGGAAAGCTTGCATCAAAACAATATTTTTACCGAACATCTTCTTTTAGGTTTGATTGATGAAGAAAGCGGCGTCGCTGGACGCGCCTTACGCGACCTGGGACTGGAACCGGAACGGGTGCGCGAAATGGTGGAGCGTCTGAGTGGATATGGACGCGGAGACGCGGAGAAGATCGAGCTTTCAGCGGGCACCCAGCATGTGCTGAACCTGGCCATCGAGGAAGCCCGCAGCCTGGGTCACCAATACATTGGCACCGAGCATCTCCTGCTCGGGCTGGTCCAATCCACCGAAGATCAGGCTCTGGAAGTGATGAAGAAATTGGGAGTCACGCCCGAGCAGGTTCGGCGGCAGACGCGCCGGGTGATGCAGGAAGGCGCCAATCTGCCGGCACCAAGCGGACACGCGCCGCCCACCCGCCGCGAAGAGAAAAAGGAAACCAAGACCCCGTTGGTGGATCAACTGGCCACCGATCTGACCACCCTGGCAGAAGAAGGCAAGCTGGATCCGGTCATCGGACGCCAGAAGGAAATTGAACGTCTGATCCAGATCCTCGCCCGCCGCAACAAGAACAACCCGGCGTTGATCGGTGAACCCGGCGTGGGTAAGACAGCCATCGTCGAAGGGTTGGCACAGCGTATCAATGAAGGAGACGTCCCTGCTCCACTCATTGGCAAACGCGTACTGCAGCTGGATGTGGGATCGCTGGTAGCGGGCACCATGTACCGCGGTCAGTTTGAGGAACGCCTCAAACGGGTGATCGACGAACTGAAAGCCTCCAAGTCCATTCTCTTTATTGACGAACTGCATATGCTGGTGGGAGCAGGAGCAGCTGGTTCATCAGTGGACGCTGCCAACATTCTCAAACCTGCACTTTCCCGCGGTGAACTGCAGGTGATTGGCGCCACCACGCTGGATGAATACCGCAAGCACATCGAGACGGATGCGGCACTGGAGCGGCGTTTCCAGCCCATCCTGGTGGAAGAGCCCGGCATTGATGAGGCGATCGCCATTCTCAAGGGTGTGCGAAAGGCATACGAGGAACATCACCGTTTGGTGATCTCAGATGAAGCTCTGGAATCTGCCGTCAGGCTTTCTGCCCGCTATGTGACCGAGCGCTTTCTGCCCGACAAAGCCATCGACCTGATCGATGAAGCCTCGTCACGGGTACGCATGTACAAAAGCCCGGCAGCGCAGGAGTTCAAGTCGCTCATGGCTCAGCTTAAGGATGTTCGCGAAAACCGCAACCTGGCGGTGGAAGACGGCCGGCATGACGATGTTCAGGAATTGCTGACCACTGAAAACAGCATTGAAGACAAACTGGACAAGCTGCGCACTGGCTGGGATCGTGCCACGAGCCCGGTGGTGAGCGCGGATGACATCGCCGAACTGGTTTCAATGTGGACCGGGGTGCCGGTGATGCAGATGCAGGTGGAAGAATCCGAACGCTTGCTGCACATGGAAGATGAACTTGCTTTATCCATTGTGGGGCAGACAGATGCCATCCAGACCATTGCCAAGGCAATCCGGCGTGGACGTGCCGGGTTGAAAGACCCCCGTCGTCCGATCGGATCCTTTATGTTTCTGGGTCCCACTGGCGTGGGCAAGACTGAACTGACCAAGTCGCTGGCGCGGTTCCTCTTTGGCAGCGAAGATTCCCTGGTGCAGATCGACATGTCGGAGTTCATGGAACGCCACAACGTCAGCCGTCTGGTGGGGGCACCCCCGGGTTACGTGGGCTACGAGGAAGCCGGTCAACTGACTGAGGCCATCCGCCGTCACCCGTATTCGATCATCGTCTTTGACGAGATTGAAAAGGCGCATCCTGAAACGCACAACATGCTGCTGCAGATCATGGAAGAGGGGCAGCTGACCGATGCCAGGGGTCACAAGGTGGATTTCCGTAACACCATCATTGTGATGACCTCCAATATCGGTGCAGAAGAGATCCGCCGCTCAGGTTCTCTGGGCTTTGCCTTGAAGCGCGATCAACAGGTCGAGGAGAAGGAGAATTACGAGGAGATGCGCAAGAAGCTGCTCGACAGCCTGCGCAAAGTTTTCCGCCCCGAGTTCATCAACCGCCTCGACAGCGTGGTGGTTTTCCATCCATTGAACCAGGAGCAGATCCTCAAAATTGTCGGATTGGAGCTGCAGAAGGTTTCCGACCGCCTTTCAGAGCACAATCTGACCCTGAGGGCGACCGATGCCGCATTGGAGCTCCTGGCGAAGGAAGGATACCTGCCGGAAATGGGAGCCCGTCCACTGCGCCGTGTGATCCAGGACAAGGTGGAAGACATCCTTTCGGATGCGGTCCTGTCGCATGAGTTTGAAGACGGTGATGCGGTGCTGGTGGATGCCAACAAGGAAGGTCAGATCGTTCTCAAACGTGACAAACCCCGCAAGGTGGAAAAACATGAGGAAAAGCCGGAGGAAATGCCGGTATAGACAATCCATGCCTGCCAGAAGATTTCTTCTGGCAGGCAATCTTTATTAGAGGTTTAAGGTATAAGGAGAACTGGGATGGCTACAAAAAAAGTCTTGTTTCTTTGCACAGGTAATTCCTGCCGCTCCCAAATGGCAGAGGCGATGGTCAATGCTTTACCGGATCGTCAGTGGCAGGCTTTCAGCGCCGGGACAGTGCCTGCTGGATTTGTCCATCCCATGGCATTGCAAGTGTTGAAAGAGGCGGGCATAGAGCATCAGGGGGTCTCAAAGTCGGTCGATGTCTTCAAGGGCCAGAGTTTTGACCTGGTGGTCACCGTCTGTTCGGATGCGGAAGAAAATTGCCCGGTCTGGCTGGGCAGCGGTCGCAAGCTGCATGTTTCACTGGAAGACCCTGCCGCGGTGGAAGGCGATGAGGAAACCCGCTTGAATGCCTTTCGCAAGGTGCGGGAGAATATTCAAAGGCTGATCCTTCCGCAACTTCAGGAATGAAACTGGGGCTAAGCGATGGTTTGCGATCGAATCCTTGAAGCATACATCCAAAAGCGCGCCGCAAACGAGCCTGAAGTCACCGAAGGAAAATGTTCAGCCTCGAGATGATTGTCCTCGAGGGTGTTTGCCTAATTGCCAGGTGGTTAATCGAAGAGCGACGGTTGGCGTCGTCTGCCGAGGAAGAGAATGAGAATCAACCCAGTGATGAATCCACCAATGTGTGCCATGTAGGCTACACCGCCGCTCGCTGACCCCAGGCTGCTGGCTTCGTTCAACAGCTGCAGCATGAACCAGGACCCAATGACGATGATGGCAGGCAGGGGGATGACGAATGGTGGCAGCAGCACTCGCACTCTCTGACGCGGAAAGACGATCAGATACGCACCTAACACCCCGGCGATGGCGCCTGAAGCGCCCAGGTTGGGAACAGTCGAGGTCGGGTCGGCAAGCACCTGGGCATAGGTGGCGGCAATCCCGCACAGCAGGTAAAAGAGCAGGAACCTGCCATGCCCGATGCGGTCTTCGATGTTGTCGCCAAAAATCCACAGGTAGAGCATGTTGCCCAAAATGTGCAACCAGCCCGCATGCATGAACATGGCGGAGAAAACTGTAAAGAATTGCCCAACCGGGTCGGCAAGCAACCTTACAGGGATCACGGTGAAGGTTGTGATAAAGGCTGCGTCCGAGATCAATTCGAAGTAGAACACCAGGAAGTTGGCAGCAATCAGCAGGTAGGTTACAAACGGAAGAGATTTGCGGCTGTAATTGTCATCACCAATCGGGATCATACGTCTCCTTTAGAAGAACACCCTCTGATTATACTGAATTCCTCAACGTTCCTGGTGAGAACAATCACCCGTTTCATTTTAGCATCGAACCCAGGATGGGGATTCACTCTCGAGACAGTTTGCCCACGGAGGATGAAG
>DNOU01000199.1 GCA_003501835.1 Anaerolineaceae bacterium
TCGCAGGGGAAGATATCGTAAACAATCGGCTCACCCAGTTTGATGGCTGCGCTGGCAGCCCCGGTGGAATGGGGAACGCCCGCATCATGTCCCTGGGCAAATATGGTGCCTTCGGGATTTTCCAAATCGCGCTCAGCCAGCCACAGGTTGATCAGGTTTTTGACTTCACCAATCGTTACGGGTGTGTCATCGGAATGCACCAGGGTGTCATTTTTCACTTTTTGACCAGTGAGGTAATCTGCCGTTCTTGCCACGACTTCAGTCGTTACCCTGCCCACCTGCCGGATGCGTTCTATTTCCTCTGCATCCTTGGTCATCATGGCAATCATCAGCAATTCATCCTGCAGGAATCCCTTGAATTTCACATTGGGCATCTCCGCCTGCACCAGGCTCAACAAAGTATAAAAGGAACCCACATCGCCTTCACCGTACACAGCGACAGTTCCCGAAGTGATCCCCAGGTCGGCAAACATTTTCCTGTAGCGCAAAGCGAGCGCCCGGTCGGCATCCCCGCCTGCCTCTGCAAGCCGAATATCATATGGATAAGCCGAATAATTGATGGTCTTCAAGCCAGTGCGGGCAGCTTCCTCCCGCTCCATTGCAGCATGAAAAAGCACTGCCTCCCCGCCACGTTTCTTGATCAGGTCAGCACCTGTAACATGACCGACTCCGGTGAAATAAACCATGGCAGGGTTGTGCTGCGCCGCTCCTGTTACCAGAAGTACATCGATATCAAGCCTCTGCATCAATTGGTCAAGATCTTTTTTCATTTCATCCTCGCGGTTGGCAAATTTGACTATGCGAATGCCCGTTGAACAGCCTCTGCCAGCGCTTCTTCCTGACCCGGCATAACGGTACGCAAATCCAATATTACTTTATCCTGCTCAATGCGGGTAATGACCGGCGGGTCTGACAATCGCAGCTTCCTGGCAAACACATCCGCTCGCTCCACGTCCAGCTGCAGCAACATCGTCGGCAGGGTTTCCTCCGGCAAGCTCCCCCCTCCGATGGTCGAGACCCCGGTTTTGACATTTCCCCGCCCCAGCTTTTCACGCAGTTGGGTTGCCCTTTTTTCCACATCCTCAAGCGGTGTGGTAATCATCTTCCAGACCGGAATCCGGCATTCGGCTTCGCCTTTCAGGTAATGCATCAGTGTCGCTGAAAGTGCTGCCAGGCAAAGCTTGTCTGCACGCAGCGCACGCGCCAGGGGCGCCTTTTTGATCTTCGCCAGCAGGTCGCCTCTTCCCACGATGATCCCGGCCTGAGGCCCGCCCAAGAGCTTGTCACCTGAAAAACAAACCAGGTCTGCACCGCTGCTGATGGATTCCTGCACCATGGGCTCATGTGACAGTCCAAACCGGGCAGTGTCCAACAGCGCACCTGACCCAAGATCATCAATGAATACGGCACCGTGTGAATGAGCCAGGCGAATGATCTCCGGCAGCTCGGGTTCTGCTGTGAATCCGATGATCTTAAAATTCGAATGGTGCGCCCTTAACACCACCTGGGCACCCTGCTCCAGGGCTTCCTGGTAATCCTGCAGGTGCACCCGATTGGTGGTGCCGATCTCGATCAATTTTGCCCCGGATTGCGCCATCACTTCGGGGATGCGAAATCCCCCGCCAATTTCCACCAGTTGAGTTCGCGAAATGACTGCTTTTTTACGTTTTGCCAGCACACTCAANNAGCAGATCGGCGGCGTGTACTGAGCGGCTGCCGCGTTTGCCGCCAGCCAGGTCAAATTCGAGCGTGGAATAATTGGCTCCTGCCTGCTCTATTGCGGAAATCGCCGCACCTGATAACGGCGCCCGACCCAGGTTGGTGTGCAGGATCACGCCAGTGGCATTGATCACCGGTAGCAAAGTGGAATGAGCCCACTCCTCGAGCTTTTGTGCGACAAGATCAACCATCTTTGGTTGGGATTTACTCCCCTGCACCGCGCCGGATCTCAAATCCGCCAGGACTTCTTGAACGGCCTTTACAGTCAAAGCATGACCGTATTCCTGCTGCAGGGAAAGGATCTCTTCCATCTGCAGAACCCGGTCAACGGAGGGAAGATCGCGTCGTGGATCCATCAGGTCAGGCCTGGGGGTTCCATTTACTGCGTTCGCGTAGGCGCACGAGCAATTCAATCGCCACAAAACCCATGAAGATGAAAACCCCCATGGCTAAATTCAACACCCCTCCAAGCTGAAGCCAGAGCATGAAATCGCAGTAAGCACCAAAGAAGAGCGCTTCGCGGATCAGCACCATGGTTTCCGCAGGAGGATTGTTTGGAAAGCGGAGATGCAGGAAGTACGCTACAGGTAAAAAGACACCGGCTGCAGCAAACGTCGTCAGGAAAAACAGCAGCCAGCGCGGTCCAAGCGTGGGTGTGGTGAGTGAGAACAACAGTACCAGCCCCACAACCCCGACGGTAATCAAAAAAGCTGCAAAAGCCAGGATTGTGCGGAACGGAGGTAAAACAGGTCGATTCTCCATGGACTTGCCATCCTTTGGTTATGGCTGCGGGGTCAGGTATTCAACGTCAGTCTCAGGGTTATAAACAATATCAAGCACCTTCCACTCCCCGTCTTCCTGTTTCAACTGAAAGGTTTCCTTGATGCGCGTATTCTTGAAATCTGAATTGTCCGTCTTTACGGTGGTCATCACAACAGTGACTGAGGCTACTCCGTTCTTGATCTCAATAAACTGAAGGTCCTCAAAAGTCACTTTGACATCATAAAGATCAAAATACTGCGGAAGCTGCTGTTTGATATAGAAGTAGCTCCAGTTATCACGGTGCATCGAATCCTGCACTGCATTGGCATCTTCAGTGTTCATCGCGTCCGCATACCGCTGAACGGCATCCAGCACTTTTTGCTCTTCTGTTTTTCCGCAGGCTGCCAGCGAAAAAGCTGCGATGATCGTTACCACCAGTATCAACAACCAGGACTTCGCCCGCATGAATTCCTCCAAAGGAAGCAATATGTTTGATGGTACTACAGGCGGGATATTCAATCAAGCGAAGAAGGACGTGAACCCGTCATTTTGAGCAAAATCATGATCAAATCTTGATAATTGAATCCAGACCATTTTTGTGGTAAAATTTTCGCCATCAAGGGAAGGCAAAGTTGCCTGCCCGCTCATCCAGAGAGGTGGAGGGACCGGCCCTATGAAACCTCGGCAACCGATTCACAGGTGCCAAATCCGGCAGCAGCCTGCTCGATGCAGGAGGGTCTGGAAGATGAGAGAACTTGGCCAGGGTCGCCTCTCTACTCCAGGAGAGGCTTTTTTATTCGCAGGATCGGACGCACATTGAGGTGAACCTTTGACACGCACATATACCAATCGCAAATACCTGGATGCACTCGATGAAAAGATCATCATTTTCGACGGTGCCATGGGAACCAATCTGCAAAAACAAAACCTCACCGCAATTGAATTCGGTGGAGAACAATTCGTTGGCTGCAATGACTACCTCGTGATCAGTTACCCGCAGGCTGTGGAAGAGGTGCACCGCTCTTTTCTGGAGGCGGGCGTGGATGTCATTGAAACCTGCTCTTTCCGCGCCAACCGCATCACCATGAAAGAATACGGCTTGCAGGACAGGATCCTGGATCTCAACCATGCAGCGGCATCACTGGCACGCACCCTGGCGGATGAATACAGCCGCGAGGGTCATCAACGGTTTGTTGCCGGATCGATGGGACCCTCCGGAAAGCTCCCCTCAATGAATGATCCTGAACTCTCCAATGTCACTTTTGACGATCTCAAGGCTGTGTTCAGTGAGCAGGCCCGTGGATTGATCGAAGGCGGTGTCGACCTGCTTTTGATTGAGACTTCGCAGGACATTCTCGAAGTCAAGGCAGTCATTGCCGGNNGGACGGATGCTGCTGGGTACGGATATCTCTGCAGTTCTTGCCATTCTTGAACAACTTCCGGTGGACGTCATCGGCATGAATTGCTCAACCGGTCCAGACTTTATGCGAGAACCGGTGCAGTACCTGACCGAGAATACCTCCCTGCCCGTTTCCTGCATCCCCAATGCCGGCCTGCCGCTCAACGTGGATGGACAGGCTGTCTATCCCCTCGAACCCGCACCTTTCGCCGACACCCTGGTGGAATTTGCAGAAAAATACGGCGTGAGAGTATTGGGGGGATGCTGTGGTACCACCCCTGAGCATCTTAACCGCCTGGTTGAAAAAGTGAAAGGGTTGACCCCGGTCGTGCATGCCGGGAACCTCATGCCCCGTCTTTCCTCTTCGCTCACTGCCCAACCGATGCTGCAGCAACCAGCACCCTTTTTCATTGCAGAGCGTTTGAACACCCAGGGCAGCCGTAACTTTAAAAAGATGGTGTTGGAGAATGATTTCGATAGCATTTTGACGCTGGCGCAGCAACAGGTGGAAAGCGGCGCCCATGGGCTTGACCTGTGTGTGGCATTGACTGAACGTGCTGATGAAGCCGCCACCATGACCCGGCTGATCAAGACCATCTCCCCCAGCATCCGTCTGCCCCTGGTGATTGACACCACCGAGCCTGACGTGCTGGAAGCCGCCCTGAAAACCGCACCCGGGCGCTGCCTCATCAACTCCACCCACCTTGAAGGGGGCCGCACCAAGGCAGACCGAATTTTCGCGTTGGCGAAGAAATACAATGCAGCAGTCATCTGTTTGACCATTGATGAGCAGGGCATGGCCAAGACCGCCCGGCGTAAACTTGAAGTCGCCAGGCGCATCCACCAGATAGCCGTGGGCGAGTTCGGCCTCCGCCCGCAGGATCTGGTCTTTGATGATCTCACCTTCACCCTGGCCACTGGCGACCCTGAGTTTTCCCAGTCGGCGATTGAGACCATTGAAGGCATCAAACTGATTAAGGCTGAACTACCAGGCGTGTTGACTTCGCTGGGGGTCAGCAATGTCTCCTTTGGTCTGCAACCCAACGCCCGCGCGGTGATCAATTCGGTCATGCTGCATCATGCCGTGGTGGCTGGTTTGGATATGGCGATCGTCANNCCGGATGCCCTGCAAAAATTGATCGAATACTTCCAGGCTGCCGGTCCCTCTGAAGCGCGGAAAGATGCACAGGCTGAGACATTGAAAACCATGTCCACGGCACAGCGCTTACACTGGAAGATCGTCCACCGCTACAAGGACGAGATCGAATCGGATATTGATCAACTCCTCGATGAAGGCGATGCTGCCCTGACGAAAAATGAAAAAGCGGTCAACACTTTGAACACCGTGCTGCTGCCTGCCATGAAGGAAGTGGGCGATAAATTTGGCTCGGGCGAATTGATCCTCCCCTTCGTGCTTCAATCCGCCGAGGTGATGAAAAAGGCAGTGTCGTACCTGGAGAATTTTCTCGAACGCAAAGAAGGCGCCAGCAAGGGTACCCTGGTACTCGCCACTGTCTACGGGGATGTCCACGACATCGGCAAGAACCTGGTCAAGACCATTCTTTCAAACAACGGCTACCGCGTCATCGATCTTGGCAAGCAGGTACCGGCGGACAATATCATTTCGCAGGCAGTGGAGTCGAAAGCGGATGCCATTGGCTTGAGTGCCCTCCTCGTGAGCACGAGCAAGCAGATGCCACTCATTGTAAATGAGCTTCATCGCCGGGGTCTGAATATCCCTGTCCTTATCGGGGGTGCAGCCATCAACCGCAAGTTTGGACGCCGCATTCTGCAGACAGAGGACGGTTCCATTTACCAGGCGGGCGTGTTTTATTGCAAGGATGCCTTTGAGGGGCTTTCCACCATGGATGCCCTTTCCACCCCTCAAACCCGCCGCGAACTCATTGCCCAAATCCAGCAGGAATCTGAATTCGAGCTGGGAAATGTCACTGTGAAGACCGGGGCAGCCAATTCTGCCAAATTAATGGTCACACCTGCCCCCTTCATTCCAAAAGTGCCTGCCTGGGGAGCGCATGTGGTGAAGGAAATGCCGCTTCAGCTCGTTTTCCAGCACCTGCCGAAGAACGAACTCTTCAGGCTCTCATGGGGAGCCCGCAATACCCATGGTGAAGAATGGGAAAAGCTTAAGCAGGAATATGAGGCACGCCTTGAAAAGATGCAAAAGCAAGCCCTGGCAGAAAAATGGCTTGCACCTCAGGGAATTTATGGATTCTGGCCTGCCCAATCGGCAGGGGATGATCTGATCCTTTACAAACCTGAGAGTCTTGAGACCAGCCAACCGCAGGAGCTCACCCGCTTTCATTTCCCCCGTCAATCCGGCGGAGATACCCTCTGCCTTGCAGACTATTTCGCCAGCCAGGAATCCGGCATCATGGACGTGGTGGCTTTCCAGGTGGTAACAGTGGGCCAGGCTGCCACCGAGCGCTTTGACAAACTGCAGGCTGCCGGCGATTATTCAGAAGCCTACTTCAGCCACGGTCTGGCAGTGCAGACCGCAGAAGCCGCTGCGGATTACCTGCATCAGCATGTGCGCCGTGAAATGGGCATTGCCGAAAACCAGGGCAAACGTTATTCCTGGGGCTACCCTGCCGTCCCTGAACTGGCAGATCACGCCAAAGTGTTTGATCTGCTTCCTGCCAGGCAGGAACTGGGTATGAGCCTGACCTCCGCTTTCCAGCTCGTCCCGGAGCAGTCCACAGCTGCCATCATCTTGCATCACCCCCAGGCAAGGTATTTTAATATTGGTGAAAGTCGTGTCGAACAATTAATGAAAGAGTAACAGGCCGTCTTATGTCTGAATCTACGCACAGATTTTTCGAAAGAATCTCCCTGGGGCAACCCATCCTCTCCGATGGCGCCATGGGAACTCAGTTGCATGCCCACGGTGCCAGCTCCACTGCCAGCTTCGACGCCTTGAACCTGGACAATCCTGAAATGGTGGCGACCATCCATCGTGAGTACATCGATGCCGGTTCCACCATGATCCAGACCAATACCTTTGGCGCCAACCGCTACAAACTGACCCAGCACAGCCTGGCAGATCGGTTGGATGCCATCAATCGTGCCGGGGTGGCTGTTGCCCGCCAGACAGTTCAGGACTGCGGCAAGGACATTCTGATCGCTGGTGACGTGGGTCCTCTGGGTGTACGTATCGCCCCCTTTGGCAGGGTGCAACTGGATGAAGCGCGCACTGCCTTCAGTGAACAGATACACTCACTTGCGGATGCCGGCGTGGATCTGATCCTGCTTGAGACAATGGCAGATCTTTACGAGATCGTGGAAGCGATCAAAGCAGCCAAGGAGACAGCTCCCGACCTACCCGTCCTGGCCTCCATGACCTTCACCCGCGATAATCTGACACTGCTGGGCGACCCAGCAGAAAAAGTTGCCCGCCGTTTGAACGAAGCCGGTGCGGATGTCATTGGCATCAACTGCTCGGGAGGACCACACCAGGTGCTGGATCTGCTCAAAAAAATGCGGGCTGTCGTTCCAGACGGACATTTCTCTGTCATGCCCAACGCCGGCTGGCCTCACCAGGTGGAAGGACGCATCATGTATCCCGCTGGCGCTGAATACTTTGGCGAGTATGCCCTGGCATTTTGGAAAGCTGGAGCCAATGTGATCGGCGGCTGCTGCGGCACAACCCCGCAGCATATTCAGGCCATGGCGCAGGCAGTTGAATCCAATCCTCAAACCATGGTCGATCCCGTTGAACAAACGGTGATCCGCATCAGCACAGAGGGCAATAAGACATCCGACCTTCCCCCCACCGCACTTGCGCAAAAGCTGGAGCGCGGTGAATTTGTGGTGGCTGTTGAAATGGATCCACCGCGCGGGCTTTCGACCCACAAGATGCTGGCTGGCGCAAGCCTGCTGGCAGAAGCCGGGGCAGACGTGATCGATGTGGCAGATAGCCCCATGGCACGCATGCGCATGA
>DNOU01000154.1:0-656 GCA_003501835.1 Anaerolineaceae bacterium
ACGGGGTCAGTGTGGAACGGATTCTCGAAGCCGAACAGGCGATGAAGTTCCCCAACATGTGCACGGTGCAAATCATATTCAATATGTTCCGCCAGAAACCGGCAGATCATTTCCTTGCAGAGGCAAAACAAAAGGAAGTTGGGGTGATCGTGCGCGTGCCGCTGGCTTCCGGTTTGCTCACCGGAAAGATGACCCGCCAGACGAATTTCGCGCCGGATGATCACCGTTCGTACAACCGTCATGGCGAAGCGTTTGACCGCGGAGAGACCTTCTCAGGCGTCGATTTTGAGACCGGGCTGGCGGCGGTGGAAGAGCTGCGCCCTCTGGTGCCGCCCAATGCCACCATGGCGCAGATGGCGCTGCGCTGGATCTTGATGTTCGACGGGGTAAGCTGTATCATCCCAGGTGCCAGGCGTCCATCACAGGCAGAAGATAACATCGCAGCGGTGAATTTGCCCCCCCTTTCACCAGAGACGATGGAAAGCGTTAAATCCATATATGATCAATTCCTGAGAGCGAAAGTCCATTCGCTATGGTAACGGCTTTTCGCAAAATGCATTGCTGTTCAAGGTAACCGACCAAAAAAGAAAGTTGCCTATTGAAATCTGAATTTTAATCGCTATACTTTAACAATTATATCTTTGACGTTAATGACA